>NZ_JBWKQM010000003.1:0-169693 GCF_059418745.1 Rhodoferax sp. GW821-FHT07F03 | reverse complement strand
CGCTGCAACCTGGGCCGTCGTCAAGGCAACGATCTGGCTGGTCTTCAGCGCCGCTACATCCACTGTCTCTATCGCAACGATCTGGTTGGTGCTCAGAGCGGCAATGTCTGCCGCGCTCAGCGAGGACACTTGGGCTGTCGTCAGAGCCACGACTTGGTTGGTCGTCAGAGCGGCCGCCTGGGTGGTGGTCAGCGCGGCAATGCCGGCCGTGCTGACGGCCTGGATCTGGTTGGTGGTCAGGGCAGCCACGCTGTTGGTGCTCAGCGCCGCAATCTGGCTGGTCTTCAGCGCAGCCACGTCCACCGTCTCTATCGCCACGATCTGGTTGGTCGTCAGCGCCGCCACGTCAGCGGTGGTCACCGCCGCGATTTGGCCGGTGGTCAACGCCACGATCTGGTTGGTCGTCAAGGCCGCTGCCTGCGCCGTTGTCAACGCTGCGATCTGGTTGGTACCCAGCGCCGCGATGTCCACTGTCTCGATCGCCACCACTTGGTTGGTCGTGAGGGCCGCAACGTCCGTGCCCAGCGCTACCACTTGGGCCGTGGTCAGGGCCACGACCTGGTTGGTCGTCAAGGCCACAACTTGGCTGGTGGTCAGCGCCGCAATACCGGCCGTGGTCACGGCCTGGATCTGGTTGGTGGTCAGCGCTGCCACGCTGTTGGTGCTCAGTGCCGCGATCTGGTTGGTCTTCAGGGCCGCAACGTCCACGGTCTCGATCGCCACAACCTGGTTGGTCGTCAGCGCGGCCAGCTCCGTGGTCGTCAGCGAGGACACCTGGCCGGTGGTCAAGGCCACGATCTGGTTGGTCGTCAGCGCCACCACTTGTGCGGTGTTCAGTGCAACCAGGTCTGCCGTGGTCACGGCCTGGATCTGGTTGGTGGTCAGCGCTGCCACGCTGTTGGTGCTCAGTGCCGCAACCTGGCTGGTCTTCAAGGCGGCTATGTCAGCCGTCTCGATCGCCGCAACCTGGTTGGTCGTCAGCGCGGCTATCGCCGCTGTCGTCAACGACGATACCTGGCCAGTGGTCAAGGCGACGATCTGGTTGGTCGTCAGCGCTGCAACCTGGGCCGTCGTCAAGGCAACGATCTGGCTGGTCTTCAGCGCCGCTACATCCACTGTCTCTATCGCAACTGCCTGCGACGTAGTCAAGACCGCCACATTCGTAGAGGTTAAAGCAGGGACCTGGGCTGTCGTCAAAGCGACTACTTGGTTGGTCGTCAACGCCACCGTTTGACCGGTGGTCAAAGCAGCGATTCCGGCCGTGGTCACGGCCTGGATCTGGTTGGTGGTCAACGCGGCAATGCTGTTGGTGCTCAGCGCCGCAATTTGGCTCGTTTTTAGCGCAGCCACATCCACCGTCTCAATCGCAACCACTTGGTTGGTCGTCAGCGCGGCAACACTGCTTGTTGTCAACGAGGACACTTGACCCGTAGTCAAGGCGACAATCTGATTAGTGGTCAACGCGACCACTTGTGCCGTGTTCAAGGCAGCCACACCCGCTGTAGTTACAGCTTGCACCTGATTAGTCGTCAACGCGGCAACGCTGTTAGTGCTCAACGCAACGATCTGACTGGTCTTCAGTGCAGCAATGTCCGCCGTCTCAATCGCCACAACCTGATTCGTGGTAAGTGCTGCCACACTGGACGTCGTCAGGGAAGATACCTGGCTGGTCGTCAACGCAACAATCTGATTGGTCGTCAGCGCGGTAACTTGCGATGTATTCAGGGCTACGATCTGGCCGGTACCCAATGCAGCAATATCGACAGTTTCAATCGCGGCGACCTGGTTAGTCGTTAATGCGGCAATACCCGAGGTGGTCAATGATGCAACCTGGCCTGTCGTCAACGCTACGATCTGATTGGTCGTCAAAGATGACACTTGACCGGTCGTCAGCGCCACGATCTGGCTGGTCTTGAGCGCAGCAAGATCGACGGTCTCAATGGCTACAACCTGGTTGGTAGTCAAAGCCGCAACTTGCCCTGTACTCAGTGAAGTTACTTGACCTGTCGTCAAGGCGACCACTTGGTTGGTGGTCAATGCAACCACCTGCGCCGTGCTCAAGGCAGCCACACTTGCGGTGCTTACAGCCTGGATTTGATTGGTCGTCAGTGCAGCAACGCTATTCGTGCTCAATGCAGCGATCTGGCTGGTCTTCAGAGCAGCAATGTCCACTGTCTCTATCGCTACGATCTGATTCGTCGTGAGAGCAGCAACCCCGGTCGTTGTCAACGAGGATACTTGGCCAGTCGTCAAAGCAACGACCTGATTGGTGGTCAAGGCAACAACCTGAGCGGTACTCAAGGCGGCTATGCCCGACGTAGCTACGGCCTGGATCTGGTTGGTCGTCAGCGCAGCAACGCTGTTGGTGCTCAACGCAGCGATCTGAGCCGTCTTCAGAACTGCAACGTCGGCCGTTTCGATCGCCACGACCTGATTGGTCGTGAGCGCCGCAACGCTAGAAGTGGTCAGGGAAGACACTTGGCCAGTCGTCAAAGCCACGATCTGGTTGGTGGTCAGCGCCGTTACTTGGCTTGTGGTCAGTGCCGCAATGCTGGCCGTGGTCACTGCCTGGATCTGATTGGTAGTCAGCGCCACCACTGCCGCAGTAGTCAACGCGGCAATTTGGGACGTCTTCAGAGCAGCGATGTCAATCGTTTCGATTGCCGCCACCTGGGTCGTCGTCAAGGCCGCGATATCTGCAGTCGTCAACACCGAAATCTGAGAAGTTTTCAACGCCACGATCTGGTCGGTCGTAAGGGCTCCGACTTGTGCCGTGGTTAGCGCAACGATGTCACTGGTTCCCAGCGATTGGATCTGGAACGTCGTTAAGGCTGCAATTTGCGCCGTGGTTAGACCAGTAACAATACTCATTTTTCAACCCTTCGACACCGGGATGTCAGCACAATGATTTTGAAGAGTGGCACCCCAACCAAGCGCCCACCCCGTCTCTCAAGCAACTCAACCAGGTGTTTTCAGGCCCTAAAAGCCATGGAACACAAGTTGCGCTTTGACACATATCTTTTCTTTTCGACATGTTTCCTGGCAACTTTAGCCCGGGTTGAATAAAAAAATTTAACCTTTGGAAACATAAAAATAGCCAGCCAAAGACAAAAAACTTGGTGGTTACCCTCTCGGCGAGCCCGCCTCACGCCGAACTTCACGATTCGCAACATTATGTAACTTTACGATACAGAAATGCAATTTGATATGCCTCGTTTTGTGTGCTCTTTTGCACGCCGTTGGCCTTCTTGAGCCTGGGCCGGACTCAATTGCGACTCTGAACGCTTCTGATTTGCAAGCGCAGCAGCATCCCCACCAGACGCCGCGACCACGAACCATTTGTGGGCCTCTATCGGGTCCGCAGCAACCCCCTCACCGATTGCATACAAAAGCCCCAGCCGAGATTGCGCACTAGGTACGCCTTGCTGCGCTGCCTCATGCAACCAGTAAAACGCCTGCTCGGCATTTTTTTCCACACCCTCACCCTTGCTGTACATCAACGCCAGGTTGTACTGGGCTTCGGGATCTTGCTGCTCTGCTGCCTTACTCCACCAGAGCACTGCCTGCTCAGGCTTCTTGGTCAACGCATACAGCACACCCAAGGTCGACTGCGCCGCCGCAAAGCCCTGGTCCGCCGCCTTTTGACACCAAATAAAAGCTTGCCGCAGGTTGCGTTTGACTTCGCCCCCGCCGCTGGCATACAAGGAACCCAGATTCCATTGCGCCTTAGCATCCCCCTGTTCAGCCGCTTTCTGGTACCAGGAAAAAGCCAGTTCAAAGTCTTTTTCAGCGCCAAGCCCCTTTAGATACATGCTGCCCAATGCGCACTGGGCCTGCGCATGGCCTTGCTCCGCGGACCGCCTGCACCAGAAAAACGCCTTATGCACATCCTGCTCAACCCCCTTGCCGGATGCATATTGCTGTCCCAGCTGGAACTGGGCTTCGGCATAGCCTTGCTCCGCAACCCGCTTAAAACAGGCGGCAGCCACATGCTCCAAACCATTGCTGAACAAACTACCCAAGGTCAACAATGCATGTGCGTGTCCGGCCTGCGCTGCCTGGGTGTACCAGGAGACGCCAGCAAAAAAATCTTGTTCTACGTCCTGCCCGGAAGAATAGCGACGCCCCAGGGCAAACTGCGCCTCCGTATCGCCATGCTCGGCGGCCTTGTGGTACCAGGGCAGGGCCTGCTTGTCCTCGTTGTGTTCATACAGCTTAGCCAGCGCCAATTGCGCGCGAACATCGTCCTGTCTTGCGGCGGAGAGATACCACACCTCAGCCTGCCCCAGATCTTTCTGTATGCCAAGGCCCAGGTCATACATCAGCCCCAGGTGGTACTGCACATTGGCATCGCCAGCCTCCGCCGCCTCTACCCACTGGCCGCCCGCTTGCCTGCGCTCCGGCCCAGGAGGTTTGGGCCGCCCTCGACCACGCGTTTTGGTACGGCCCAGGCCATTGGCATCCAAGTATTCCAGCGCAACTTGTGCAACAGGAGAGCTTTGCTGAACCGCACGGCGGTACCAAAACAGCGCCGCCTCCATATCCTGGGAACCATCCGTGGCGCTGGCCAACAGATCTGCCAGCGCGCACTGGGCAGACGCCAGCCCTTGCTCGGCCGCCAGGCCATGCCAGTACGCCGCCTGTTTTTCATCTTTCCTGGTTCCCCTGCCGGAAGCGAACTGCACACCCAGTGCGTATTGGGCTTCCGCCAGACCCTGCTCTGCGGCCCTGGCCATGCTTTGGTGCGATAGCTCCTGGGAGCCTGCCGCATACAGTCTGGCCAAGCGGTAAAGGGCTTTGGCGTGCCCTTGCTCACCCGCCTTTTGAAACCAGACCGCCGCCTTGTAGTTGTCCTGGCCTATACCCACTCCGCTGGCATAACGGGTTGCCAGCAGATATTGCGCCGCCGCATAGCCGCGCTCTGACGACTGCATGATCCAGTGGATGGCCTGCTCAAAATCCTGCTCCACCCCAATGCCATTGGCATACATCAGTCCTACTTCGTACTGCGCCTCCCGCAGTCCGAACCGTGCAGACTTGAGCGTGTTGATGAAAGTACGCTTCTCATAGGCAGGGCTTCTCAGCGCCATACGCCTCCACGCCCTGGGTGCAAATAGATCGAGAACCTCATGCCGCAGCTCCACCGCCCAGGGCTTTGTACAACTGGGCCGCCGACTCCAACTGCTGGCGGCGCACCAGTGCAGTCGCCTGCTGCGCCGCGACAATATCGCGTTGCGCATCCAGCACCTCCAAATACCCGACCACGCCAGCATTGAAGCGGGCTTCAGCGATATGAAGCCTCTGACTCTGGGCTTTCATATTGGCCAGGGAGGCCTGCAGTTGCCGAGACAGGGCGGCACGGGCCGATAGCAGATCGGCCACCTCACGAAACGCTTGTTGTATGGTCTTTTCATACTCCGCCACCGCAATCACCTTGCGCGCCTGCGCTATATCCAGGCCTGCAGCCGTACGCCCGCCGTCAAAAATGGGCAACGACATCAAGGGCTGAAACGCCCAAGCCCCGCCGCTGAACAGGCTGAACAGCCCCTGGCTGGCCACCCCCAGACTCGCCGTCAGCGTAATCTTGGGCAGAAATGCCGCTCTCGCTGCGTCGATGTTCGCATGGGCCGCCAGCAACCGTTGTTCGGCCGACATCACGTCGGGCCGCAGCAACAACACGTCCGCCGGCAAACCTGGAGCCAGCGCGGTGTCCAGGCCCTGTGTTTGCAGCGACCCCGTTTCCGGCAAGGGGTCCACCACCTTGCCCAACAGCAGATTCAGGCGGTTTGCCGCCAGCGTGTGCTGGTGCTCTATCTCCGCCAATGAGGAACGCGTAGTCTGCACCACGCCCTCGGCTTGCTGGAAGACGTAGTCATCCATACTCCCCAGGTCTTTGCCTTTGGAGATCAAAGCCAGGGATTGTTCGCGCAAATCCAGCGTAGAGCGCGTCAGCTCCATCAACTCTTTGGTATGCAAAAGCATGAAATACGATGTCGCGATATCGGAGATCAAAGACAGCTGCACCGCCCGCTGCGCCTCCTCGGTGGCCAAATAGCTGGTCCGGGCCGCTTCGGACAGATTCGCCAACCGCCCCCAAAAGTCCAATTCATAAGACACGCTGGACAGAGACAGGTCAAAACGCCGCCCATTCGCCTTTACACCGTCACCGGTCAACTCGGCTGGCGTACGGGTGTCATTACCCGACCCCAGCAAATTCACCGTGGGCAACTGGTCTGCCTTGACAACGCCGTACTGCGCGCGGGCTTCTGCCACTCGCGCGGCAGCAATGCGTAAATCGCGGTTGTTCTGTAGCGCCGTCTCTATCAGAGCCTGTAACTCGGGGTCCGAAAAGAATGCACGCCAATGCGTCTTGGCTGCCGCATGCGGGCTGTCATCGCCGGTCGCCCCGGGCCAGGCGTTGGGCACGGGCAAGGTCGGCCGGTGGAATTCCGACGTTTGCGAGCATGCCGCCAAAAGTGCGGCAGCAAACAATAGGGTGACCCTGAACATGGTGGCAATACGCGTGGGAGTCGCTGGAAGTTTCCAGATTATTACGGCAGCTTGGGCCGTCGTTACGGGCGAAGTGAACCTCAAAACAGGTGCATTTGCCAGGAGTCAAGTCTCGATTTGCCCCTAAGGTACTATGATTTTTAATTGGTATTTGAGGGCTGCATGGAATGACGATGGAAGAGAAATTTGCGTCTGCGGTTTTACGCGCCTGGAAACGTGAACTGACGTTTCCGGAGCTGATAGATTGCACCTCGCAGCTGGAGGCACAGAAACACGCACCCCTTGCCATCGTGCTCTACCAAACCTGGCTCAGCCGCAACGACTCGCCCTACGCCCATGCAGTCAACTTCAATCTGGGCGTGTCGCTGTCCAACGAAAACGACCTGCCCGGCGCACAAGCCGCCTACCAGCGGGCCATTGAACTCGCCCCACCCTTCGTGCCACCCCGCTTGAACCTGGGCATGCTATTGGAGCGCATGGGCCAGGTGGACAAGGCCTTGCTGGAATGGCGCTGGGTGGCGCAGAACGTGCCGCCCAGCTCCACCGACAACCGTCCCTACCTCATCATGGCGCTGAACAACCTGGGGCGGGTGCTGGACACCCAGAAGCAATTCCAGGAGGCTATGCAGTTCCTGGAGCGCAGCCTGGAGCTCGACCCGAACCAGCCAGACGCAGTACACCACTGGGTGCATCTACGCCAGAAGCAATGCCTGTGGCCGGTCTATGCCCCGCTGAAAGGCATAAGCACTGCCCTCATGCAGGAATCGACCTCCACCCTGGCCATGCTGAGCGTGACCGACGACCCGGTGGTTCAGCTGCAGGCCGCGCGCCGCTTCGTCAGCAAAAAGGTCATATCCGACGTACCCAAGCTGGCGCCCAGCACCCGCTACGGCCACGGCAAGCTGCGTATTGCCTACGTATCTTCAGACTTTTGCATGCACCCCGTGTCACTGCTCACCGCCGAGCTGTTCGAGCTGCACGACCGCACCCATTTCGAGGTCTATGGCTTCTGCTGGAGCCCAGAAGACGGCTCGGCCATGCGCCAGCGGGTGATCAGCGCCATGGACCACTTCATCCGCATAGACAAGCTCAGCGACGAAGCCGCTGCCCAGCTGATACGCAGCCATGAAATCGACATCCTGGTAGACCTGCAGGGCCAGACATCCGGCGCACGGGCCAATATGCTGGCCTACCGCCCGGCGCCCATACAAGTTACCTACCTGGGCTTGCCAGCAAGCACCGGCCTGCCGTCCATAGACTATGTGATTGCCGACCGTTTCCTGATCCCGGAAAACATCGCCCCGTACTACTCGGAAAAGCCGCTGTACATGCCGGACGTCTACCAGGTCAGCGACCGCAAGCGCGGCGTCGGCCCGCTGCCCAGCCGCGAGGCCTGCGGCCTGCCCGCACAGGGCTTTGTGTTTTGCTCGCTGAACAACAATTACAAATACACACCCGAGGTGTTCGATACCTGGATGCGCATCCTGCAGCGCACGCCCGGCAGCCTGCTGTGGCTGCTATCGGACAACCCCTGGGCCGAGGCCAATCTACGGCGTGAAGCGCAGGCCCGGGGCATCGCGCCGGACCGGCTGTACTTTGCCCCCCGCGTCTCCCCCGAAAACTACCTGGCACGCTACACCGTGGCGGATCTGTTTTTAGACACCTTTCCGTTCAACGCTGGCACTACGGCCAATGACGCGCTGTGGATGGGCCTGCCAGTGCTGACCTACTGCGGCCGCGCCTTTGCCTCGCGCATGGCTGGCGCACTACTGACCGCCGCCAAGCTGGAACAGTTGGTCACTTACAACCTGCAGGATTACGAAGAAAAGGCGGTCGCGCTGGCCAAAAGTCCCGAGGCCTGCGCCGCCCTGCGCACGCATTTGCAAGGCGAGCGCGAACACGGCGTGCTGTTCGACACTGCACTGTTCACCCGCAATCTGGAAGCCCGGTTCCAGCAGCTCTGCGCCGCGCTGTAACCGGGAAAGAGATTCAGCGCAGCCGGTTCAGCAAACCGGCGGTAGAGCTGTCCAGCCCCGCCACGTCGCCCGACTGCAGCCGGGGCTCGATGTCCTTGGCAAGCACCTTGCCCAGCTCCACGCCCCACTGGTCGAAACTGTTGATGCCCCACAGCGCGCCGCTGACGAACACACGATGCTCCTGCAGCACAATCAGCGCGCCAAAGCTGGCCGGGGTCAGGTCGTCCAGCAGCAAGAAGGTGCTGGGCCGGTTGCCCGGGAAGTTGCGGTGGCCGCCGGCATCTTCCTTGCCCACCATCAAGGCCTGTGCCTGCGCAACCACATTGGCAAGCAAGGTGCTGTGGTGGCCCGGCAGGCTGTGGCGCGGTTTTTTCACGGCGACAAATTCGACCGGCACCACATCCGTGCCCTGGTGCAACATCTGGAAGTAAGCATGCTGACCATTGGTGCCAGGCTCGCCCCACAGCACTGGGCAGGTATCGAACGGCAGCTTGCGGCCCTGCTGGTCAACCTGCTTGCCGTTGCTCTCCATCTCCAGCTGCTGCAGATAGGCCGGCAGACGGCGCAGCGCACTATGGTACGGCGCGATACTGCGGCTGGTAAAGCCGTGAAAGTTGCGATACCACACGTCCAGCAAACCCAGGCGTATGGGTAGGTTTTGCTCCATGGGGGCGGTGCGGAAATGTTCGTCCATGGCCTGTGCACCGGCCAGAAAGTCGCGGAAATTGCCCGCACCAATGGCGATGGCGATCGGCAGTCCGATCGCCGACCACATGGAATAGCGGCCGCCCACCCAGTCCCAGAAGCCAAAGGTGGTGCTGATGCCAAAGCTGTTGGCCGCCGTCACATTGGTGGTCAACGCTGCGAAGTGGCGCGCCGTGTCGGTCCCGCCCTGCGCCTCGAACCAGGCCTTGGCCGAACGGGCGTTGGTCATGGTCTCGGTGGTGGTGAAGGTCTTGGAGGCGATGAGAAACAGCGTGCTCTCCACCTTCAAACGGGGCAGCAGCGCGGCCAGTTCGTGGCCATCCACGTTGGACACAAAATGCATGCGCTTGGTCGGCGTGGCAAACGCATCCAGTGCCAGCGTGGCCATCAGCGGGCCCAGGTCGGAGCCGCCAATGCCGATGTTGACCACGTCGGTGATGGCCGTGTCGGCCCGCACTTTTTCGGCAAAGCCCAGCATAGCATCCAGCGTGGCATGCACCTCGGCTAGTTCATTTTTGATAGCAGCTGACGCAGATTCCCCCTGCGCCAGAGCACTTTTTCTTAATAAAAAATGCATCACCGCCCGGCCTTCGGTGGTGTTGATCTTTTCGCCCGCAAACATGGCGTCGCGGTACTGCTCCACCCCGCACTGGCGAGCCAGGTTGAACAGCAGGTTCTCCGTCACGGCGTCGATGCGGTTCTTCGACAGATCCGCAAACACATAGGGCGCGTCCTGGCTGAATGCCTCGAAGCGTTGCGGGTCGGCGGCAAATGCCTGGCGCAGGTCCAGCGCGGCACCAGACTTTTCAAACTGGGCCTGGAGCTGGGTCCAGGCGGGCACGGCGTCACAACGGGGGCGGTTCAATGCGTCCATGTCAGGGGCTTTCTAGGCTCAAGCGGCTTGCAGCAGTTGGTCAAGCTTGATGGCGTCGGCCACAAAACCGCGGATACCTTCGGCCAGCTTTTCGGTAGCCATGGCGTCCTGGTTCAGGGCGAAACGGAAAGCCGCCTCGTCCAGCTTAACTTCCTGCAGTTCCATAGCCTGGGCGGCTTTGACGTCCAGCGCGCGGCTCAACGGCGCATCTGCCTGGGCCAGTTGGGCCAGCAGGTCTGGGCTGATGGTCAGCAGGTCGCAACCGGCCAGCGCCGTAATCTGGCCGACGTTGCGGAAGCTCGCACCCATGACCTCGGTTTTGATACCGAAGTGCTTGTAGTAGTTGTAGATATTGCGCACCGAGATCACACCAGGGTCTTTGGCCTCAGCGTTGTCGGCCTCCACCCAGGCCGCGCCAGCTGTCTTCTTGTACCAGTCGTAAATGCGACCGACAAAGGGAGAGATCAGCTGCACCTTGGCCTGGCCGCAGGCCACGGCCTGGGCAAAGCTGAACAGCAGCGTGAGGTTGGTGCGGATACCGGCTTTTTCCAGCTCGGCTGCGGCCTGGATGCCCTCCCAGGTGGACGCGACCTTGATCAGGATACGTTCCTTGGCAATGCCCTCGGACGCATACATCTCGATCAGGCGCTTGCCGCGGGCCACGGTGGCGGCCGTATCGAAGCTCAGGCGCGCATCGACTTCGGTAGACACGCGGCCAGGCACGATGGACAGAATTTCGCAGCCAAAGCGCACGATCAGGCGGTCGGTGATCTCGTCCAGCGGGCGGCCACGGTACTTGGCCACGGCCTCGGCCAGCAGCGGCTGGTAGTCGGCCTTTTGCACTGCCTTGAGGATCAGCGATGGGTTGGTGGTGGCGTCGGTAGGCAGGAATACGCCGAGCTGCTTGAAGTCGCCGGTATCGGCCACCACGGTGGTGAACTGCTTGAGGGAATCGAGTTGGGACATAGGAGTGTGTTGCCGTTAAAGGTGAAATGCACGCGTACCGGCCAGGCATGCGCGTCGATTGCCAATGCCTGCGGATAACAGGCTCTATTCGCTGAACCAGCGGGCGCCGCAGCCGACGCCAACAGACGAATGGTACAAACAAAACCGTCCCTAGCTCCCACCAGGGGCATCTTTTAGGTTACGAAACCTTACCCACAAGGTCGGCAAGTACAGCCCCAGGCGGAGTAACAAGGTTACCAACCCAGCTTAGACCCCAGTTTATCTGCTGCACAACCGGGAAAGTACCAAGCTGCAACACCAGTAAAAGTATTTTTCAGCGCCGCATTTGCAGAAACATGAAACTAAGTTACATTGCGGAAATCATTTTGGATGCAACCCCATGAGCTTTGACCTAGTCCTTTTTGGCGGCACCGGCGACCTTGCCTGGCGCAAACTGATGCCCGCCCTGTTCCAGTCCTTCCGCCACGGCACCCTGCCCGAAGGCGGCCGCATCATTGGCGTAGGCCGCGACGACTTGAGCCACGCCCAGTACCGCGAGCTGATCCAGTCCCGTTTCAATAGCGTGGAAGGCGCCAAGCGCCCGAACGCCGAGGAGTTCGACCGCTTTGCCGCGCTGCTGGAATTCCAGCGCATGGATCTGTCCAAGCCCAACGACTACGCCACCCTGGCCCAAGTGCTGCATGACCGCAATGCCGACTCGGTGGTGATGTATGTCGCGACCGCGCCAGCCTTGTTCACCACCGTCTGCGAACAACTGGCCGCCGCCGGGCTGAACAGCGACAAGACCCGCATCGTGCTGGAAAAGCCGCTGGGCCACGACCTGGCCTCGAACCGCGCCATCAACGAAACCGTGGGCCGCTGCTTCAAGGAAAACCAGGTTTTCCGCATCGACCACTACCTGGGCAAACCTTCGGTGCAGAACCTGTTTGCCATGCGTTTTGGCAATGCCTTGTTCGAACCGCTGTGGAAGCGCGCGCACATCGCCAACATCCAGATCACCATTGCCGAAGACCTGGGCGTGGAAAAGCGCGGCGCCTTCTACGAGAACACCGGCGCCCTGCGCGACATGGTGCAAAACCACGCGCTGCAGCTGCTGTGCGCGATCGGCATGGAGCCGCCCATCAACTCTGGTGCCGACGCCATCCGTGATGAAAAGCTCAAGGTGCTGCGCTCGCTCAAGCCCTGGACGCCCGAAACCCTGTCGCAACATGTCATCCGCGGCCAATATGCCGCGGGCTCGGCAGGCGGCATGAACGTGCCGGGCTACCGCGAAGAAGTCGGCGTCAGCCCCGACAGCCAGACCGAAACCTTTGTCGCCCTGCGCACCGAGATCGCCAACTGGCGCTGGGCCGGCGTGCCCTTCTATATCCGCACCGGCAAGCGCCTGCATGGCCGTGATGCGCACATCGTGGTCAACTTCCAGCCCACGCCGCACCCGATCTTCAACGCCCCGGTGGGCGCCGCCAACCGCCTGGTGATCAATCTGCAACCCAAGGACGGGCTGGAGCTGCACCTGCTGGCTCAGGCCCAGGGCAACCGCAGCCGCGCCGCCAGCCAGTCGCTGGCGCCGGTACAGCTGGACCTGGACTTTGACAAACGTTTCGGCTCGGAGCGCGTGGGCGCCTACGAACGCCTGCTGCTGGACGTGCTGGATGGCCGCCTGAACCTGTTCGTCCGCAGCGACGAGCAGGAAGAAGCCTGGCGCTGGGTCGAGCCCATCATCGAACACTGGAAGAACGACGCCGCCGGCCCGCGCCCCTACAACGCCGGCACCTGGGGCCCCAGCGCCTCCAGCGCCATGATCGCACGCGACGGCTTCTGCTGGAGCGAAGAATCGTGATTCCCCCCCAGGCTTCGCGCACTCCCCTGGAATCGGCCCAAAGGGCCGAGGACGCAAGTCGCTTTCGCCAACCCCCTACAGGGGGCGATACCAGTGGTCCGGCAAAGCCGGTTCCACGGTATCTCACCTAAGGTCCGCCCCGACCGCCAACCTATGCTAGACAGAATCAGAGCCTCGTTGTCCTCTCTTGCCCCCGCCGAGCAGCGCGTGGGCAAGCTGGTGCTGACCGACCCACGCGCATTCGCCAACCTGCCGGTAAGCGAGCTGTCCGATCGGGCGCACGTCAGCAAGCCCACCGTGGTGCGGTTTTGCCGCAGCATGGGCTATGACGGGCTCAGCGACTTCAAGCTGAAGCTGGCCGGCAGCGTAAGCGAAGGCGTGCCCTTCATCCACCGCAGCGTGGACACAGACGACAAGACCAGCGACGTGATGGTCAAGGTCATCGACAACACCGTCGCCGCCTTTCTGAAGTACCGCAACGAAGCCAGTACCAGCGCATTGGAAAAGGCCGCCGAGATCCTGGCCGCCACCTACCAAACCGGTAGGCGCATAGAGTTCTACGGCGCGGGCAACTCTGGCATCGTGGCGCAGGACGCGCAGCACAAGTTCTTCCGCCTGGGCGTGAACGCCATCGCCTACAGCGACGGCCATATGCAGGTGATGAGCGCGTCCATGCTGGGCACGGGCGACTGCGTGGTGATCATCTCCAACTCGGGCCGCACCCGCGACCTGATGGACGCCTGCGACATCGCGCGCAAGAACGGCGCCACCACCATCGTCATCACTACCAGCGGCTCGCCGCTGGCATCGGCCGGCCACGTGCACCTGGCCGCCAACCACCCCGAAGGCTTCGAGCGCTACAGCCCCATGGTGTCACGCCTGCTGCACCTGATGATCATCGACATCCTGGCCACCTGCGTCGCCCTGCGCATAGGCAGCGAGCACCTGCAGCCCAAGCTGCAGGAGATCAAGAACAATCTGCGCAACAAACGCTATACCTAGCCTTTCAGAAATTTATAGGAAATCAGGCTCTAGCGCAGAATCTACCTGCGCGAGCAGCTACTGATTCAATAGCAAACCTGGCTGAACCTGCGGCGCTGGCAGACAGCCCAAGCCCTCCAAGGTGGCCTCCACCGCCGCGTCCAGCGCGGTATGCGGCTCGCGCCCCAGCGCCGCCACCAGCTTGGCATTGTCCAAGCGCACAGGCTGCTGCCACAGGTAGCGCATCTCTTGCAACTCGCGCAGCGTCACCACGAAGGGGGCGGCCAGCCGCATCAACCACCACGGGAAAGCCGCCACACGGGGAGTGGCACCACTGCGCCGGGCCACCACACGACAAATCACCTGGGCCATCTGGCTGCCATCTGCATCCCAGTGGCCGCCGAAATGGAAGCTGGCAAACGCGTCCAGGCTGTCTCGCCGTGCCAGCAAGGCAACCATGGTGCGGGCCACATCCGGCAGATACGCCCACTGGTGGCCCACGCCGACGCGGCCTGGGTTGCTGACGCTGCGCACCGCCCGCCCCGGCTTGACCAGCCCCTGGGCAAACCAGTTGTTACCGGCCTGCGGACCAAAGAAGTCGCCGGCCCGCACGACCAGCACCCGCGCACCCTGCTGGCTGGCGGCCTGCAAGCGCTGCTCCAGCGCCACCCGGATCGCGCCCTTGCGCGTCAGCGGCTGCTGGGGTGCGGTCTCGGCCAGCAGCGGAAACGTATCCGGCCCGTAGTTGTAGACCGTGCCGGGCAGCACGATGGTGGCGCGCTCAGCCTTGGCTGCGGCGATGGTGTTGTCCAGCATGGGCAGCACCAGTTCGACCCAACGGCGGTAGCCGGGTGGATTCACCGCATGCACGATGACGCTGCAGCCCTGGGCCGCGGCCAGCACATCGGCCTGCTGCATGGCGTCGCCACGCAGCCAGTGGATGCCGTCCTTTGTCTCGCCGGCCGCCGGCACGCTGCGCTGCATGGCGCGTACCGTCCAGCCGGCGTCGCGCAATTGGCGGGCCATTTCGCCGCCGATGCCACCGGTTGCGCCGAGGACCAAAACCGTCTGCTTGTTATCCATTAGATGCTCCAAAAAAGTAGGGATGGGGCGATTCTGGAAGCAGCGGCATTCAAATGGAATTGCCTAACACATACCAGCGGCTATACATTTATGCATGGCAACCGATATTGGCTGGGAACTCTACCGCTCGTTTTTAGGCGTATTGCAGGAAGGCTCGCTGTCCGGCGCCGCCCGTGCGCTGGGCGTGGCCCAGCCGACGGTGGGTCGGCACATCGCCGCGCTGGAAAAGGCCTTGAAGCTGCCCTTGTTCACCCGCTCGCAGGCCGGCCTGCTGCCCACCGAGGCCGCGCTGGCCTTGCGCAGCGACGCCGAAGCCATGGCCAGCACGGCGGCCGCCCTGCAGCGCACCGCGGCCAGCCAGGGTGCAGGCGTGCGCGGCACGGTGCGCGTCACGGCCAGCGAGATCATCGGTGTGGAGGTGCTGCCGCCCATCCTGACCCGCCTGCGCGCACAGTACCCCGGGCTGAAGATCGAGCTGCTGCTGAGCAACCGAGTCCAAGACCTGCTGCACCGCGAGGCCGACATCGCCGTGCGCATGCTGCGGCCCCAGCAAGAGCTGCTGGTGGCGCGCCGCATCGGCGAGGTCGAGCTAGGCCTGCACGCCCACCAAAGCTACCTGGAGCAGCACGGCACTCCGCACAGCCTGCCCGAGCTAGCGCAGCACGCGCTGATCGGCTTCGACACCGAAACCCCATTCATCCGCAGCGTCGGCAAGTCCTTGCAAGGCGTATTCCAGCGCGACAACTTCGCGCTGCGCAGCGACAGCGATCTGGCGCACTGGGCACTGATCCAGGCCGGCGCCGGCATCGGCATCTGCCAAGTGGCACTGGCGCGGCGCAAGCCAGAGCTGGTGCGGCTATTGCCCAAGCAAGCCAGCCTGCCGCTGGAGACCTGGATCACCATGCACGAGAACCTGCGCCACAGCCCGCGTTGCCGCGTCACCTTCGACGCGCTAGTCGAGGGGCTGCAGCAACACATCGCGTAGAGTAGTGCATCCTTCTATGACGGGAGCCCCCATGAACCAAGAGCTGTTTGACCAAGGTCTGAAAACCCGCCGCGAGGTGCTGGGCGCCGAGTATGTGGACGCCGCCATCCAGAACGCCGACGACTTCAACCGCGACATGCAGGAGCTGGTCACCCAGTACGCCTGGGGCGACATCTGGAACCGCCCGGGCCTGGACCGCAAGACCCGCAGCCTGCTGAACCTGGCCATGCTGACCGCGCTGAACCGCCCGCACGAGCTCAAGCTGCACCTGCGCGGCGCGCTGACCAATGGCGTCAGCAAGGACGAGATCAAGGAGGTGTTTCTGCAAACCGCCGTCTACTGCGGTGCGCCTGCGGCCATAGACAGCTTCCGCACCGCCAAGGAAGTTTTCAAGGAACTGGGCGTTTAGGCAGCACGGCCTTATGCATAAAAATAGCCTCCAGCGCAGGTATTACATGCGCAAGCAGCTACTCTTTTAATAGCTTATCCGGCATGCACCACCACCAGCCAGGCGGTGGCCTCGCCCTTGCCCAGGTTGCGGATGGCATGCGGCCGGTCCACCGCATAGCGGGCGGTTTCCCCAGGCTTCAGGCGCTGGCGCTCGTCGCCCGACACGACCTCCAAAGCCCCCGTCAGCACGGTGAGATGCTCGCGCGTGCCAGCCTCGTGCGCCTGCGACTCCAACACGCCCCCGGCTTGTAAAGACAGCGCATACCACTCAAACTGGCCTGCCAACTCGATAGGACCCAGGATGCGCAGCTCACACGCCCCATCCGGATTGCGCAGCGATGGCGTGGCATGCGCCGGCACCACGGTGATGGCCGGCTCGGGCGGAGGCGGCGCGGCCCCCAGCAAGTCGCCCAGGGGCACGCCCAGCGCATTCGCCAGGCGCCAGACCACGGCCACCGTGGGGTTGGCCTGGGCGCGCTCGATTTGCGACAGCATGGACTTGGACACCCCGGCCTTGCGCGACAAGGCATCCAGCGACAAGGCCTGGGCCTGGCGCAGCGCGGCCAGGGTCTCGCCTACGCGGGGCGGCTCGGCGCTGGCCGCAACTGCCGGTGCCGGGGTGGTTTTGGAAGAACGTTGCACCATGGTTTTGGAAGAAGATTAATCCACTATATTGATTTTTTGTTCGATATACAGCACAATTTCAATTTACTGCACACACCATTGTGCCCGACACACACCCTACCCACCCGGAAGGATCGCCATGAGCACCACCACCGCCCCGTTTTATGCCCATCTGCAACAAGAGCTGGACGGCATCCGTGCTGCCGGTTTATACAAGTCCGAGCGGGTCATCGCCAGCGCCCAGGGCGCGCGCGTGAAAACCCTCGCGGCCGATGGCTCCGCGCGCGAGGTGCTGAACCTGTGTGCCAACAACTATCTGGGCCTGTCCAGCCACCCGGCGGTGGTGGCCGCGGCGGCAGAGGCGCTGCAAAACCGGGGTTACGGCCTGAGCTCGGTGCGCTTCATCTGCGGCACGCAAGACCTGCACAAGACGCTGGAAGCGCGGCTGTCCAAATTCCTGGGCACCGAGGACACCATCCTCTACGCGGCGGCCTTTGACGCCAACGGCGGCCTGTTCGAACCCCTGCTGGGCGAGCAGGACGCCATCATCAGCGACGCGCTGAACCACGCCTCCATCATCGACGGCATCCGCCTGTGCAAGGCCAAGCGCTACCGCTATGCGCACAACGATATGGCCGACCTGGAGCTGCAGCTGCAGCAAGCCCGCGCCGACGGCGCGCGGCATGTGCTGGTGTTCACCGACGGAGTGTTTTCCATGGACGGCACCATCGCCCAGCTGAATGTGATGCGAAAACTGTGTGACCAGTACGGTGCGCTGCTGGGCGTGGACGAATGCCATGCCAGCGGCTTCATCGGCGCAACCGGACGGGGCACGCACGAGTACCGCGGCGTGTTCGGTAAAGTGGACATCATTACCGGCACCCTGGGCAAGGCGCTGGGCGGAGCCTCCGGCGGCTTCACCAGCGCGCGGCGCGAAGTCATTGAGCTGCTGCGCCAGCGCTCGCGGCCGTATCTGTTCTCCAACACCGTGGCGCCCAGCATCGTGGGCGCATCGATCGCGGTGCTGGATTTACTCGAGGCCTCCACCGATTTGCGTGACACCCTGGCTGACAATACCGCCTACTTCCGCAGCGCAATAGCCCAGGCCGGGTTCGACATCAAGCCAGGTGAACACCCCATCGTGCCCATCATGGTCTATGACGCCGTGGTGGCGCAAAAGCTGGCCGCGCGGCTGCTGGAGCTAGGCGTGTACGTGGTGGGCTTTTTCTTTCCCGTGGTCCCCCGGGAGCAGGCGCGCATTCGCGTACAGCTCAGTGCGGCACACACCCGGGCCGACCTGGAACGCGCCGTAGCAGCCTTCATCCAGGCCGGGCGCGAATTAACTCTGATTCAATAAAAGGAACTTGATGGATACCCGGATTCTCATCGTCGGCGCCAACGGACAAATCGGCACCGAACTGGCCCAGGCTCTGGTGCAACGCCACGGCAAGGAGGCCGTGGTGACCAGCGATCTGGCACCACTGGGCCGCCTGCCCAGCGTACACCACGAAACGCTGGACGCCACCGAGAACGGCGCCCTCACCGAAGTGGTGGAGCGCAACCACATCACCCAGGTCTACCTGCTGGCCGCCGCCCTGTCGGCACGCGGTGAGCAGCACCCCCAATGGGCCTGGGACCTGAACATGAAAAGCCTGCTGAACGTGCTGGAGCTGGCGCGCACGCACAAGCTGCACAAGGTGTTCTGGCCCAGCTCGATCGCCGCTTTCGGCCCCAGCACCCCGCGTGACAACACGCCACAGCACACGGTGATGGACCCGAGCACGGTCTACGGCATCTCCAAGCTGGCAGGTGAAGGCTGGTGCAACTGGTACTACCGCAACCACGGTGTGGACGTGCGCAGCCTGCGCTACCCGGGCCTGATCAGCTGGAAGACCGCACCAGGCGGCGGCACCACCGACTATGCGGTGGAGATCTTCCACGCTGCTTTGAAGCACGGTCGCTACACCAGCTTCCTGGCCGCCGACACCGCCCTGCCCATGATGTACATGCCCGACGCCATCCGCGCCACGCTGGAACTGATGGAAGCTCCGGCGGAAAAAATACGTGAGCGCGGCTCCTACAACCTGGGCGGCATCAGCTTCACCCCCGCCCAGATCGCCGAGGCGATTGCCCGCTACGTGCCCGGCTTCAGCCTGGACTGCGTACCCGACTACCGCCAAGCGATAGCCGACAGCTGGCCGCGTTCCATCAACGACCAGGCCGCACGTAGCGACTGGAGTTGGAAGGCGGAATACGATCTGGATGCGATGGTGCAGGACATGCTGAAAAACCTGCGGCCGCTGGCTGAACGCCGTTAACTTAACCCTGCATTCTCAAGGCAAGCGCAGCGAAGCCCCCTCCAGAGAACCCGCGGAACCGGCTTCGCCGGGCCGCTGGGTTCGCCCCCTGCAAGGGGGTTGGCGTAGCGACACGAAGTGCGCGCAGCCTGGGGGTGAGCCTAGTCCCTTCCGTAATCGTCCTGCAAGCGCACGATGTCGTCCTCACCCAGGTAGCTGCCGTACTGCACTTCCATGATTTCCACCGGGCCTGTGGTCTTGTTCGCCAGGCGGTGCACTTCACCGATGGCAATGTCCACATGCTGGCCAGGCTGCAACTCGACCACCTTGTCGCCCACCGTGACGATGGCGGTACCCACCACCACCACCCAGTGCTCGGCGCGCTGATGGTGCTTTTGCAGGCTCAGCTGCTGGCCGGGGTGCACGCCAATGCGTTTGACCTTGTGGCCAGGAGCCTCGTGCATGTTTTCATACCAGCCCCAGGGGCGCTCGGTACGTTCGATGGAAACGGTACGTGTAGAAGTATTCATGGGTATGGCGATGCTCTCTGCACTGTGTAAAGTAAAGCTGGCAAGCACTAGATAGTAACCCTTAGCCGCCGCCTACCCCATCGCATCCAACAGCCTGAAACACCAAGCACAAAAACAAGCACTAACGCAATAAATTCCTGCACATACAGCTATCTATTCAATAGCAAATAGCACCAAGAATTACCCGTTACAGGTAGCAAACTAATACACCCTGTAACACCTTCCCCGGCAGCACAGCGGCTTCAGTACAGGGTCTCGACCTCGCTGGCCAGCAGATAGCCCGCACCCCGCTCCGTCACGATGAGCTGCGGGTTGGCGGCGTCCAGCTCCACCTTGATGCGCAGGCGGCGGATTTGCACATCGATGGTCCGGTCATACACCTCGGCCTCGTGCAGGCGCGACATGGACAGCAGTTGGTCGCGCGACAGCACACGTTGCGGTGCACGGCACAGCGCGGACAGCAGGCTGAATTCGCCATTCGACAGCTCCACCGAATCCCCGCCCGGTGCCACCAGGCGCCGGGTGCGCAGGTTCAGCTCCCAGCCGGCAAAGCGGAATGCGCGGCGGCTGTTGTCGCGTTCCGGCAAAGTGGCTTGCACCTGGTAGCGGCGCAGCACCGCACGCACCCGCGCCAGCAGCTCGCGCGGGCTGAAGGGCTTGGTCACGTAGTCGTCGGCCCCCAGCTCCAGCCCCATGACGCGGTCGGCCTCCTCGGCGCGGCCGGTCAGCAGGATGATGGGAATGGTGGCGCGCTCGCGCAGGGTGCGGGCCAGCTGCATGCCGTCTTCGCCTGGCAGCTTCAGGTCCAGCAGCACCAGGTCGATGGCTTCGCGGTCCACCATCTCGAACAGCTCCCGACCCGAGGCACCGGCACTGACGCGCAAATCGTTGTCCCCCAGGTATTCCACCACCAGCTCACGGATGTTGGGATCGTCGTCGATCACTAGAATGTGCGGGGCAGTCGATGTTTGCATAAATCAGTAGATGGAAATCTTTACAGAGTATCCGGGATTATGGCCAGCACCGCCCACAGGAGTTTCCATCAGATGCAAGAGACCGACACCACCCGCAAAGCCATAGCGCCGCGTATCTGGGCCTGGGCACTGGGCCTGGGCTTGCCGCTACTACTGGTGGCGGGCGTCGCGCTATGGCATTTGCGCAGCGAAACCATAGACAGCCAGACGCGGGAGTTGAACACCTTGTCGCTAGCCCTGAGCGACGAAATGCACCGCACGCTGCAAGGCATCCAAAGCGGCATGCATGCCATGCAGGACGAATTGCGCTACAACCGCATACCGCTTACCGGCGCCGATGCCGAAGAGGCGCTGCGCACCCGCACCGAGCTAATGACCATGGTGCGCTCGCTCTGGCTGGTCAGCCACGATGGACGGGTGCTGGCGGCGTCCACCGATATGCCGCTGCCGGAGCAGCCCGATTTTTCTCCGCCCTTGAACAAACTGGATACCGAGACGACCGCAATCGGCCGCTCTCATCCCGAGCAGAACCGCACCACCACGGCCGTCACGCTGGCCGCGCAGTTCACCACTCCGCAGCACCATGGCTGGATTTATGCAGCCCTGCCATCGAATGCCCTGCTGGGCGCTTTCACCGTGGCGTCCCAGGCGCCAGACGCCCATATGTCCGTGTTCCGCCAGGATGGCGTGCTGCTGGCTGCATCCTATGTACGGCAATCGTCATTGAGTGAGCAAGAGATTGCCCAGCGCCTGGCCAACCACCAACGCACAGCCGTCCACGAATTCCCGGACGGGCGCAAGTATCTGGTGGCCTTGCGGCGCCTGCCCAACTATGGGCTGGACGTGGTTATCACCCGGGATCTGGACGTCATATTGGCCCCATGGCGCGACACCGTGAAAATCACCCTGGCCAGTATTGTGCTGCTGCTTGCCATCATGGGCATCGCGGTGTTTCTGGTGGAGCGCGCCGACCAACGCCGCATTGCCGCCCAGCAGGCTTTGCAGGCCCAGGTGTCGCGTGCCAGCAAGCTGGAGTCGCTAGGCGTGATGGCCGGCAGCGTAGCGCACGACTTCAACAATGCGCTGGCGGCCATTGTCGGCTTCGGCGAAATGGCGCAGGACGCGGCCGCGCCCGGCAGCGCCCAGGCCCGTCACATCGACAAGGTGTTGCAAGCCGCTTTGCGCGGCAAGTCGCTGGTAGAACGCATCCTGTCATTTGGTCGCGGGGGCGGCTGCACCTCCACCGTGTTCGAACTCGAACCCATCATTGAAGAAGTGCTGACCCTGCTGGCCGCTACGCTGCGCCCGGGCGTTGTGCTGCAGCGCGGCCTGGAGGCACATGGTGCCCTGCTGCGCGGTGACCCGACCCAGGCCTTCGAGGCCGTGATGAACCTGTGCACCAACGCCATCCAGGCCATGCCCCACGGCGGCATGGTCAGTGTGCAGCTGGTGCGCAAGACCGTCACTCTGCCCCAGGTGCTGTCCCATACCCAGCTGCCTGCTGGCAACTACTTGGCTTTGACGGTGTCCGACCAGGGTAAGGGCATCAGTCCAGAGGTGATGGAGCGCCTGTTCGAACCCTTCTTCACCACCCGCAGCGCAGACTCCGGCACCGGCCTGGGGCTAGCCGTGGTGCATGGCGTCGTGGCGGAATTCAACGGTGCTATCGACGTGAAAAGCAAACCCCTGCAGGGCGCCCGCTTCACGCTGTACCTTCCGGAATGCACCGATGTGCTGGCCAGCGCCACGCCCTTACTGCCGTCCGCCCCCTGCGGTGCAGGGCAGACGCTGCTGGTGGTGGACGACGAGCCAGGCCTGGTTGCCATGGCCGAAGAAATACTCGGGAACCTGGGCTACCGCACGGTAGGGTTTACCGACCCGATGGCCGCGCTGCAAGCCCTGCGCGACGGGCCGGAACGTTTCTCGGCCGTGATGACCGACGAAGTCATGCCAACGCTGACCGGCATCCAGCTCACCGATGCTGTGCGCCAATTCGCGCCCCAGCTGCCCATCCTGATGGTCAGCGGCTACGGCGGTGCACTGCTGGCCCAGAGAGCCACCGAGGCCGGTGTATCCCGGCTGTTGACCAAACCGCTGCAACGCGCCGATCTGGCCCGCGCCTTGTCGGAGCTGGTGCGCTAACGAAAAAGGGCTTGTCGATCAGCCATGCCGGCTGATCGACAAGCCCTCATGAATAGCGCTCAGTTGGCTCAGTTGGCTCAGTTGGAATTGAAATTGATATCACGTTGGTCTACCGACGCAACCTTGCCGTCAGCACTGAAGTCCACCTCAAACAAGGTCGCATTTGAGCCCTGCACTCGGTACTCCCATGTGGGGCCCGGCTCATTGCCATAGCGCATTACGCGTTCGGGTTGGCCCAGGGCCTGCTGCACCGACGCGGCGTCCATGCCGACCTTGATCTGGGTTTCGTCCTGCTGGCCCACCGTGAAACCCGTGGCGGCCTGAGCGGCTGCCACGCCGAACAGCAAACCTGCGGCCAAAAGTGTGCGGGATGTCCAGGAATTGAATGTGCGTTGCATGATGGTCTACCTCTTATACGGATGGGAAGCTATGCGGGTCTCACGCCATTCCAGCCCTGGAACAACGTGCCTGCAACGCCATGGTGCAAGCATGCTTTCGCACACGCATGACAGCACATCCATTTGCGCGTGACAGATGCAATCGCTTCTGTAAGTAGGTGTTAGCCCTGGGTTAAGCCCAGATAAACACCAGATGAAGCACAGTGAAGATTACATCTGTCATAGAGCCAGCGGGTCACGTCATCAAGTCGTAGGGGCGTGGCGAGAAGATCATGGAACTGCAGAAGCACCTCAACCTGTGACTGCAGCCAAGGAACCACCATGACCACCCTACTCCATCGCCGAATCGCAGTGCTCGCCCTCGTTGCGGGTCCGCTGCTCTTGATGACCAGCCTGCCTGCAGCCGCAGGCACCACCGACACAGCACTGGGCTGCGCCGTGGAGTCGGCCCTGTCCGCCAGGATGGGCAACGAAGCCAAGGATCTCAGCGCAACGGTGCACAACAGCGATGTCACGCTGCATGGTTGGACCCAACGCCCGCAGCAGGAGGCAAAGGCCCGTGCCATCGCCAGCCAGGTCGCGGGTGTGGGCAATGTGTATAGCCGCATCCGCGTCTTCTCGTCGCGCGACTAGCACCGCCCGCATTCCACGGACCACCTGAAAGCACAGCGTAATGCAGAACACCGAGCACCCCCTGGACACCCGCCCTGGCACCGATGCCCAATTGATCGTCTGTAACTCCGCAACAGACAAGTACCACAATGCCTTGCAACGCCTGCGCGATTGGTGGCGCCTGCCGGGCACAGGCCATGCGCCAACCAAGCCAACGCTGCGGCTGCATGTAGACGACCTGCAAGGCAAGCGGGTGGCCACCGTGGCCGACGCCGGCCCGCAACTGGTGCTGGACCTTCCCGCCGGCACCTACCAGGTGACGGCCATCTTGGGTGAGGTCTGCCGCGGCTATACGTTGACGCTACGGCCAGGCGACGCATTCAACCTGCAACTGTGCCACGCGCTGCGAAGCTGAATATCTACCGCCACCAGCATGGCGATGCACAACCCACAGGCTCATGTTGCAGTGCAAAAACAGGGTTAATTCGTAACAAATGGTTAAGTCGCCTTTACGCGCTCAACCCACCGGTTCATCATGCAGACATACCGCCCAATTACGATTTTCCATGTGATACAGCCACATGAATGTGCTGCTTGTGCTCTGCGTTAAAAGCGCGGCCCGCACCAGGAAAACAGTGACCAATATGGGGACAAACACCATGCATCCACAGACATCCGCTACAGAGCCTACCGCTCTGACTACTGCCGCCCAGCTTGCCGCTTCGGACGCCGTCATCGCCGAGCTCGTCGGCCAGGTATTCGAGGCTGCACCCACACCTGAAAAGCGCCGCTTGCTGGCACACTTGATACGCCCGCTGGGCTTGCTGTCACTGGTAGCAGTGGCCAATGGCATCTTCGCCAAGCTACGCTTTCGCGATGGTTGGCAAGACATACAGCCACGGCTGGAAGACGTACAACAAGTGCACACCAGTGATGTTGTCGCGCTGGTGGACCATGTGCAGCAAGTCAGCGTGGAGGCGGTGGACAGCCTGGCCCATCTGCTGAAAACTTCACCTGTCGTAACCGGCTCCGCCGCCGCAGCGGTGCTGATCACCATCTTGTTGCAAAGGGCCAATGCCCGGCGCAGCAAAACGGCGCAAACCGACATTGACGACCTCTACGTGGCCTGAGCCCGACGCCCAAAATACGCACAGAAAATGAGCCTCTAGTACAGGTTGCGCCTGCGCAGGCAGCTATCCAATCTCTAGCGAAAAATGGGGGGGGGGCAGATCAGGCCAGCGGCATGTACTGCTCGGCCAGGCTGGCGTACAAGGCGCCGCCCAACGGCAAGATGGCGTCGTTGAAGTCATAGCGGCTGTTATGTAGCGCGCAGCTACCCGGCCCGTTTTCCGTGCCCTGGCCTATGCGCATATAGGCACCGGGCTTGACCTGCAGCATGAACGAGAAATCCTCCGAACCCATGCTGGGGTCCAGATCGCGCACCAGTTGGGCAGCGCCCACCAAGTCCTCGGCAACCCGCATTGCAAACAACGCTTCACTGCGCGAATTCACCGTGGGCGGGTACAGCCGCTCATAGTGCACCGAGGCGGTTGCGCCAAAACCCAGGGCGACAGCGCTGCACAGCTCAGTGATGCGCCGCTCTATCAGGTCCTGCACGGCCGGGTTGAAGGTGCGCACCGTGCCTACCAGCGTGGCCTTGCCAGGCACCACGCTCATGGCGCCCAGGTCGCCGGCCTGCACCGCACAGATGCTGACCACGCCACTGTCTATCGCCCGGATATTGCGCGACACCACGCTTTGCAGCGCGGTGATGGTGTGCGCAGCCACTAGCACCGGGTCGATATTCTGGTAGGGATGGGCGCCGTGACCGCCACGGCCGGTGATCTCAATTGTCACCCGGTCCGAGGCCGCCATCATCGGGCCCGGATTCAGGCCGATGGAGCCAGGTCGCATATGCGGCCAGTTGTGCATGCCAAATACCGCCTGGACCGGGAAGCGGTCGAACAAACCGTCCTGGATCATGGCCTTGGCGCCCGCGTAACCCTCTTCACCAGGCTGGAAGATCAGCGCCACCGTGCCATCGAAATTGCGCGTTTCCGCCAGGTAACGCGCCGCCCCCACCAGCATGGTGGTGTGGCCGTCATGGCCGCAACCATGCATCAGGCCGGTCTTGGCCGACTTCCAGGCCAGATCGCTCGTTTCGGTCATGGGCAGCGCGTCCATGTCGGCCCGCAGGCCCACAATTTTGTCGCTGCCGGCCTTGCCGTTGCGCCCGTGGATGACGCCCACCACGCCGGTCTTGCCTATGCCGGTATGCACCTCGTCCACACCGCACAACTCCAAAGCCTGCTGGACCCGGGCCGCCGTGTAGACCTCTTCAAAACCCAGCTCGGGGTGGGCATGCAGGTCGCGGCGCAAGGCCGTGAGCTCGGGGTGAAACTGGGTGATGTGCGCAAAAGCGCGGCCATTGGCTTGGAGCAAAGAGGTGGGCATATGCGGCGTGAAACAGTGTTCTGCAAGAACGTTCTTAGAACTGTACAAGCTTTGCCCCAACCCTTCGCCCTTGTGTGTCAAAAGCCGCGCAGATCGTCCACTGCTTGCAACAGCGGGCCCCGCCGTATCAAACCCAAAGTTTGACCAACGACGTCCACATCGTTGTCAAAGCCGCCATGGCTGGCCGGCACCTGCTGTAAAGGCGTCTTGCCGTCGGCTTGCAAAGCCGTGGTGACCTTGTCGCGGTCCAGTATCTGCAAACGACCATCCCGCTGCAGACCCGCCTGGACCACCGCGCGCCGCCAGTCCTTGAGCGCATCGCCGGTGCTGGCGCTGCCATCCCAGCCGTTGTAGTCCTCCTGGTAGACGTTCTCCATGCCCAGGATGGGCGTGCGCAAATCCACCTCCAGCGCGTTCGACACAAAGTACAAGAGGGACTTGCGATAGATGGACGCCACGTTGTCGTTGCGCTCCACCCTATCGGACAACACGCTCAGGTGCAGCCGGGCCATCACTGCCGGGTCCATGGCGTAATGCTTGTTGGCAAAGGCCACGGTGCACGCCGGGGCGTACAGATGGATGGAACTGATGGCGGGCGTGGGCACGCCTCGGCCGGCCAAGGCCGTGAGCATATGGCCCAGGATGATGGAGCCGGCTGAATGACCCATGAGGTGGATCTCCAGTTTGTCGCCCCAGGTGGCCATCAACTTCTGCAGCGCTTTGATCAGCAACTCGCCACCGCGCCCGGCGCCAAAGGCCAGCTCGGCGTTTTCCTTCATCTCGCTCCAGATGGGCCGGGCCAGGGGCCGGCCTATGGTCTTCTCGATCGCCAGATCGGTCTTGTCGGTAATCCACTCGGCCAGGCCGCCGGCCAATGTGGGCTGCTTGTGAAACGCATCGCTGACGATGCCGCCAATCGATTCGCGCAGCCCCGTCTTCCACACCAGAAACAACGGGTAGCAGCCGTTACCCACAAAGTGCCGCCCCATGGCGCGAGCGCGTTGAATAGCGTCGCCCTCGCTGTTCAGGCCGCCGTGGGCGTAGAGCACCAGGCGCTTGACATCGCCACTGGCCGGGCTGCGAAACCATTGGTCCGGCAGATCACATACCTGGTGGCCCAGGGTGCGGCTGAGTTCGTCTTCGGTCAGGTAGCGCTTGACGCGGCCATCATTGCCCAGCACCACGCTGTGCTGGTAGGCCTGGTCTTCGCTCCACCACTGGCTGGTATTGGCATCACCCACCGCGGCGCTGGCCTGCGAGGCCACCACGCTGACACGCCCCACCACCACACCCGGCACACCCATGGCCACCACCCAGGCATCCATACCATTGGCCAGCCAGTCGGCATAGCCGATCACCCCGAAGCCGCCCATACCCCAGCCCTTACCCCAGGAGTTCTGCACCACAAAACCCTGGTTGTTGAAGCCCACCAGCGCGAAGGCATGGCCGTTGTCTTCCGACGGCCGTCCGTTGAACGGAATCAGCGGAATATCGGCATGGCCCTTGGGGTTCTTTTTGCGTGCCGGCAGGCTGTGCCAGCCTTCGTGGGTGAAAGCCGATACATACACCGCCCCCACCGCCTGGATCGCCGCCTGCAAGTCGGTGATGGACTTCAGGTCGATGCGGTAGTACACGCCCAGCGTGGTCTGCACCGCCTTCTTCGCATAGCCGTAGCGCGGCTGCTCCTGCGTGTAGGGCCAGTCCTCGGCCATGCATACGCCGTGGTTGAACCAGCCCTTCAACGCGCCGCGGCAGCTGGAGCCGCTATAGTTTTCGCCAGCATATTCGTCGTATCGCCGCGCAAAGTTGTACAGCATGCGCGGGCTGACCGACGCCATCTGGGCCGGGCTATTGGCCTTGCGCCAGCGCAGATAATTGACCACGCAGGCCAGGCCGAAACCGGTGCAGGAGCCCTCGCCGCCCTGGTCCAGGATCAGGCCGGCCTGGGTGTAGGCAGGTAAAAAGCGGCGTATGGCGTCGTCGCTGGGGTACGCATCGTCCAAGCCCAGCGGCGGCGGTTGGTAAGGTCGGTCACACAGGTCCGGCGGGTCCTTGCGTACGGTCAGCTGGCGCGGCACCGGTGCTGCCTTGGCCTTGGTGCTCTTGCTCCGTTTAACCGGCGCGCCCGCCTTGGCCGCCACAGCCTCCACAGGCCAGACCTTGTCGGCCAGCACGAACACATCCTTGAACCGGTCCAGACCGTGCGCTCCGCCGTTGACCAGCTTGCGCGCCACCGCGTAGCCGCCCGTGGCCAGGGTCTGGCGCATGGCGTCGGCCTTGTCGGCAATGAAACGGGCCAGCAACAGGGCCGCCACCTCGGACGCATTCGCCAGGTCCGGGTTGGCAGCCAAGTCAAAGCCCAGGGCCTTGCCGTAGTTTTGGTAATTGCTGCGCCCAGTCAGCTGCACAAAACCGCGGCCCTTGAAGCGCGCGCCATCGCCGGGCTGGGTATTGCCCAGCGCCTTGCGTCCGTCGTACAGGCCAAACGGCATGCCGCCGGGCGCGGTATTGAACTGCGACACGAACTCGGAAATCGGCAGAAAGCCCTCGGTCTCTGCACGGATGGTGCCCAGTGCAGCACAGATGATGGGCCGGTCCGTCAGGCCCAGCGCGCCCAAGGCCGCCACCACATAGGGCAGGTAGCGGGCGATATTGGCGGGCTTGGTCGCTGGAAAGAGCTGGCGTACGGCGTCCGGTGTCAGTGCCAACTCCATCGCCGGGGCCTTGGCCAGACCCAGCTGTAGCTGGCAGTACGGCCCCACCACACCATCGGCCACCAGGCCCACACCCGACTGCCAGCGCCGGGCCGCAGCCTCCACGTCGGCATCCACCAAGTCGGACGGAGCCCCCTT
Source organism: Rhodoferax sp. GW821-FHT07F03 (assembly GCF_059418745.1). NCBI lineage: Bacteria > Pseudomonadati > Pseudomonadota > Betaproteobacteria > Burkholderiales > Comamonadaceae > Rhodoferax > Rhodoferax sp. GW821-FHT07F03. The sequence goes on along the minus strand of NZ_JBWKQM010000003.1, from coordinate 140,440 downwards.
GGCCAGACTGGGAAAAGCCAGCGCATCGCTGCCCAACACCGCAACCAGCGCCTTGCGCAAGGCCGGAATCTCCGGCCCCTGGTAACCCCGAACCCAAAGCATGCCCATGGTGTGCTCCTCTCGACAGAGGGTGTGTCGGGCATGCATTGTGAACCCGCCACAGCGCAAAGAACATCCCTTATTTGCGGGATGGACCCAGTGCTTCAATGCCCCGGGCTGGCGCGCATGCGGTTCACATCCAGTTCGGTCACGCCCTGCGCCTGGTTACCCCAGGCGCTGCGGATATGCGTCAGCACAGCGGCAATGTCGCTGTCGTCCAGCACCAGCACAAAGGGCGGCATGCCGAAGGGACGCGGGTTGCCGGCAGTGGCGGGGGCAAAGCCGCCGTTCAGCACGGTCTGCACCAGATTCGCCGTGCTGGCCATGGTGACAGCGCGGTTGCCCGCCAGTGCCGGATACGCGCCGGCCACACCCTGGCCTTGCGCACCATGGCATTGGGCGCAGTGCTTGTCGTACAGCTGCGCGCCGCGCTCCAGCATGCGGCCAGGGGTGGGCGACAGGTCGCGCAGTGGCGGCGCGGCCGTGGTCTGCGGCAGGGCCTGCAAATAGGTGGCGACCGCACCCAGGTCGGCTACCGACCAGTACTGCGTGCTCTGCAGCACCACCTCGGCCATGGGGCCTTGCACCAGTGCGCCCGGGGCCATTCCGGTCTGCAGCAGGCGCACCACGTCTTCGCGCGGCCAGCCAGCCACGCCGGCCTCATGTGCCGAGGTCAGTGCGGGTGCGTACCAATTCTGCATGGGGATCAAGCCGCCGGCCAGGTCCAGCTCGCCGCTGCTGGCGCCCAGCGCATTACGCGCCGTGTGGCAAGCGCCACAGTGGCCCAGGCCGCGCACCAGATAGGCACCCCGGTTCCATTCGGCCGACTGCTGCGGCTCGGGCTGCTGCACACCCGGCTGAAAGTACAGCGCCCGCCACACCGCCAGCGCTGGCTGGGTGCTGAAGGGCCAGCGCAGCGCATGCGGCGTGGTGGCCTGTGCGGTGGCCGGCAAACTCTGCAGATAGGTGTACAGCGCGTCGGAGTCGGCGCGTGTCACCGCCGTGTAGCTGGTGTACGGAAAGGCCGGGTACAGCAGCCGCCCGTCCTTGGATCGACCGTTGTGCAGTGCACGCCAGAAGTCGCTAGCCGACCAGCGGCCTATGCCGGTTGCAGCATCCGGCGTGAGGTTGCTGCTGTAGACCGTGCCAAACGGCGTGTCTATGCCGCGCCCACCGGCATAGGGCGTGCCGCCACGCGTGGTGTGGCAGGTCGCGCAATTGCTCAGGCGCGCCAGGTAGGCGCCACGCTGCAGCAACTCGGGCGTGACCGTGGGTGCGGCGGATGCATCGTCAGATTCATCGCGCACGTTCAAGGCCCACACCAGGGCGCACAGAGCCAGGGCAGCCAGCAGTCCGAAGGTGATCTTCTTCATGGCGCGGGTGCACTTCCGCAAACGATGGTCTTGACGCCTGGCAAGAGTGCAGGCAAAGCGGCCACCGCGTGGGTATTGGCGGGCAGCGGCTGCGCGGCCAGCCAGGCGGTGACGGCGGACACATCTTCCGGCGGCAGCTTGCGCGCCACGTCGCCCATGCAGTCGGGCGCATGGGCGCGGCGCTGGCCGGTGCGCCAGGCGCCCAGCTGGGCATTCAGGTAGTCGCGCGGCAGACCCAGCAGACCGGGGATATTGGGCGCCACGCCGGTCAGCGCAGCGCCGTGGCATTGGGCACAGGCGGGTATCTGCCGGGCGGGGTCGCCTTGACTGACTAGTTGTTGGCCTCGGCGCAGTTGCTCAGCAGGGGCACTGCTGGGCTGGGGCGCGGGGTATGGCAAGTCCAAGGCTGCAAAGTACTGGGCAATTTCCATCAGATAGGCATCGCTCAGCGGGTCCACCATTTGCGTCATCAGGCCGTAGTGGCGCCGGTTGTCGCGAAAGTTCAGCAGCTGGTGGTACAGATAGCCGGCCGGCTTGCCGGCGATGCGCGGGTAGTAGCCGTCGCTGGCTGCCCGGCCCTCTTTGCCATGGCAGGCCACGCAGGCCAGGGTGCGCTGGGCCATGCTGTCCTCAAACACGGGCGGCGCGGCCAGGCAGGTGCCAGCGGCCCACAGCAAGGGCAAGACAAGGGTGCGCAGAATAGTTTTCACAGTGGCGGAATCATGCCGGACTTGCCACGCCAGGGACAGCAGCAGTTGGCGTTTAAAAAACCATACCAGATGCCAAAAATGCAAAAATCTACGGATCAGTTGGAATCAACATGAAACGTTACGAACAGCTGGCCGAGCTGCTGGCCGCCGACATTCGCTCTGGCCTGCGCGCGCCGGGCAGCCGCATGCCGTCCATCCGCACTCTGACGGCGCAGCACGGCATCAGCCCGTCTACCGCCTTCCAGGCCTATTACCGCCTGGAAGAAAAAGGCCTGGTGCGGGCGCGTGAGCGCTCCGGCTACTTTGTGACGGCCGCCACCAGCCTGCCGCCCGCACCCACGGCCCGCACCGTCCCGTCGCCCGCGCGGGTTGCAGCCAAGGTGGACATCAGCGAGCTGGTATTTGCGGTGTTGGACGCGGCGCAGCAGCGCGACATCGTGCCGCTGGGTTCGGCCTTCCCCTCGCCCGAGCTGTTTCCGCTCCAACGCCTGGCCCAGTCCTTGACCGCCGGCAACCGCCAGACGCAACCCTGGCAAACCGTGCAGCACCTGCCGCAGGGCAGCGCCCACCTGCGCCAGCAGATTGCGCAGCGCTACCTGGCCCTGGGCATGGTGCGGCCGGCCGAAGAGCTCATCGTGACCAGCGGCGCGCTGGAGGCGCTGAACCTATGCCTGAGCGCCGTGGCCCAGCCCGGCGACCTCGTGGCGGTGGAGTCGCCCGGCTTCTACGCCAGCCTGCAGGCGCTGGAGCGGCTGAAAATGCGCGCGCTAGAAATCCCGGTACACCCGCAGCACGGCCTAGACCTGGACGCACTGGAGCAGGCCTTAAAGCGCCACCCGGTGAAGGCCTGCTGGTTCATGACCAGCTTCCAGAATCCCACCGGTGCCAGCCTGTCTGCGGCGAACAAGCAGCGCCTGGTGGCGCTGCTGGCCAGCCGCCAGATCCCGCTTATAGAGGACGATGTGTACGGCGAGCTGTACTTCGGCCACCAGGCACCGCTGCCCGCCAAGGCCTATGACCAACAGGGCCTGGTGATGCACTGCAGCTCGTTCAGCAAAACCCTGGCGCCCGGCTACCGCGTGGGCTGGGTGGCACCCGGCCGCTTCGGCCAGCGCATACAGCGGCTGAAGCTGATGACCACGCTGGGCGCCAGCCTGCCGGCCCAGGCCGCGCTGGCCGACTATCTGCAGCGCGGCGGCTACGACAAGCACCTGCGCCGGCTGCGCCACACGCTGGAGTCGCAGCACGCCAGCCTGGTCGCGGCAATAGCCCGCCACTTCCCCGCGGATGTGCAGCTATCGCAGCCGGACGGTGGGTATTTTGTGTGGCTCACTTTTGCACCCGGCTTCGACACCCTGGCGCTGCACCAGCAGGCGCTGGCCAAGGGCATAGGCATCGCGCCAGGGCCGATCTTCTCCGCACGCCAGGGCCTGCGCCACTGCATACGGCTGAACTACGGCCACCCCTGGGATGCGCGCATGGAAGCCGCCATGGCCACGCTGGGTGCGCTGGCACGCGCGCAAGACATTTATAAGAAATAGGCCGCCAGCGCAGGTAATACCTGCGCAAGAAGCTACTTATTTAATAGCAATCAGCGCTATGCCAGCCGCAGGTCCAGGGTCTGCCCGTCTTCCGGCAGATGCACCCGCAGACCTTGCGCGCTGGCCTCTGCCCGCAGATGCTCCGGCACCTGCTGCAAGGCATGCAGACCGCGCAGCACCAGCACGGCCGACCAGAGCTGGCCCTGCCAGCGCAGGTGCAGGTGCTGGCCGTCGCGGCGCACATACATCTGCAATGCGGCGTTGCCTTGGGCATCGGGCACCCGCACGCTGCTGGTCTGGCCGTCGGCCAGCTCGAACAGGTGCAGTTCCAGGCCATCGCGGTAGTCATAGTCGGGCCGGTCGTTGCGCGCACCCAGGGCCAGCAGGCTGCCGGGGCGTACGTACAGCGGCAGGCTCAGCATGCCGTGCCTCTCATGGCGCCAGCGGCCGCCGTCCACCACCTCGCCGGTGAACAAGTGGGTCCAGCGGCCCTCAGGCAGGTACACGTCCACCTCGGAATCACTGCGCAGCACGGGCGCCACCAGCAGCTGGCTGCCCAGCAGGTACTGGCGGTCCAGGCTGTGGGTGTTCAGGTCCTGCGGAAACTCCAGCAGCAGCGGCCGCACCATGGGCGTGCCGTGGTCGCGGGCCTGCACGGCGGCGTCCCACAGATAGGGCATGAGGCGGCACTTCCACTGCGTGAAGTGGCGCAGCACGTCCACCGCCTCTTCGTCAAACAGCCATGGCACGCGGTAGGACTTGCTGCCGTGCAGCCGGCTGTGGCTGGACAACAGGCCAAATGCGCACCAGCGCTTGTACACGTCGGCCGGCGCGGTGTTCTCGAAGCCGCCGATGTCATGGCTCCAGTAGCCAAAGCCTGACAAGCCCAGCGACAAACCGCCACGCAAGCTCTCGGCCATGGACTCGTAGTTGGAGCTGCAGTCGCCGCCCCAGTGCACCGGGAACTGCTGGCCGCCCACCGTAGCGGCGCGGGCAAACAGCACGGCCTCTGTCTCGCCCAGCTTCTCTTGCAGCACGCGGTAGACCAGTTGGTTGTAGACGAAGCTGTAGTAGTTGTGCATGCCCTGCGGGTCGGAACCATCGTGGTAGACCACGTCGGTAGGGATGCGCTCGCCAAAGTCGGTCTTGAAGCAGTCCACACCCATGTCGATCAGGCGGCGCAGGTGGTCGACATACCAGTCGCAGGCGGCGGGGTTAGTAAAGTCCACCAGGGCCTGGCCGGGCTGCCAGCGGTCCCATTGCCAGACGCTGCCATCCGGCCGGCGCAGCAGGTAGCCTTTGGCCATGCCCTCCTGGAACAAGGGCGAGGGCTGGGCGATGTAGGGGTTGATCCAGAGGCAGATCTTCAAACCGCGCTCCTTCAGCCGGGCCAGCATGCCCACCGGGTCGGGGAAGTTCTCGCGGTTCCACGCAAAGTCGCACCAGTGGAAGGCCTTCATCCAGAAGCAGTCGAAATGGAACACGTGCAGCGGCAGACCGCGCTCGGCCATGCCGTCGATGAAGTGGTTGACGGTCTCTTCGTTGTAGTCGGTGGTGAAGGATGTCGTCAGCCACAGGCCAAACGACCACTGCGGCGGCAGCGGCGGGCGGCCGGTGAGCTGGGTGTAGCGGTCCAGCACGTCCTTGGGGCCGGGCCCGTCGATGACGAAGTACTCCAGCGCCTCGCCCTCGGTGCTGAACTGCACCTTGGCGACCTTCTCCGAACCCACTTCGAAAGACACCAGGCGCGGCGTGTTGACGAACACGCCGTAGCCGCGCGAGCTGAGGTAGAACGGAATGTTCTTGTACGACTGCTCGGAGCAGGTACCGCCGTCCTGGTTCCAGATGTCCACCACCTGGCCATTGCGCACAAACGGTGTGAAGCGCTCGCCCAGGCCGTAGATGTTTTCGCCCACACCCAGGTCCAGGCGTTCGAACATGTGGACACGGCCCGTAGCCTCCTCCAGCGCCTGGCCGCCGCTGCGCAGGCCGCTGCCGGTCAGGCGCTGCGCGCCGTGGAAGAAGTCCAGCGCCCAGGGGCCGCTGCGCGGAATGCGGACCGACAGCGTGCCGCTGCTGAGCGTGGCGTGTTCAGGCCCCATCTCCACCTTGGCCGCGCTGCCCTGATCGGCATACAGAGTGAATGCCGGCTTGGCCGGGCCTCCGCCCTGGAAGTGCTCCATGCGCACGCCGATGATGCCGGGGCGCGGCGCAAACAGGCGCAGGGTGAACAGCGCCGTGTCCAGCTGGTAGGCGCGCTGCGACACGTCCTTGGGCGCAGCGTGCACCAGCAGTTCATTGCCGCGCTGCTGCACCTCGTGCACATGCACCGGGTACATTACTTGCAGGCCCTTGCGGATGAGCCAGTTACCGTCGTTGATCTTCATAAAGTTGGTTCAGAAATACGGCCTTGCCGTCACAGCGCGGCTTCGGTGGAGTGGTCAAAAACATGGACCTGGGCCGGGTCTATACCCAGCGGCACCCAGTCGCCCGGAACAAAAGAAACCCGGCCGGTCTGGGCCAGCGTGACGCTGCAACCTGCCAAGTCGAAAGTGATGAAGGTCATGCTGCCGGTGGACTCCACCGCATCCACCCGGCCCAGCAAGCTGCTGCCCTGCTGGATGTGCAGATGCTCGGGGCGCAGGCCCACCCACACCGCACGGCCTGCAGGGCGTTTGCGGTCCAGCGCCAGCACGCTGCCCGAGGCGCCGGTGATGGCCACCTGCAGGCCATCTCCGCCCACTACACCCGCTACAAAGTTCATAGCTGGTGAGCCAATGAAACCCGCCACGAAGCGGTTGCTGGGCTTGTCATACAGCTCCAGCGGCGTGCCCACCTGCTCGATACGGCCGGCGCGCATCACCACCACCTGGTCGGCCATGGTCATGGCCTCGATCTGGTCGTGCGTCACATACACCGAGGTGGCTTGCAGGCGCTGGTGCAGCTTGCGGATCTCGCTGCGCATATGCACGCGCAAGGCCGCGTCCAGGTTGGACAGAGGCTCGTCAAACAAAAACACCTTGGGCTGACGCACGATGGCCCGGCCCATGGCCACGCGCTGGCGCTGGCCGCCCGACAGCTCGCGCGGCATGCGCTGCAGCAGGGTCTGCAGGCCCAGGGTGCTGGCCACGCCGTCCAAGGCCTTGCCTATCGTCTCGGCTGTGGCCTTTTTCAGGCGCAGCGAATAGCTCATATTGCGCGCCACGTCCATATGCGGGTACAGCGCATACGACTGGAACACCATAGCCACGTCGCGTTCGCGCGGTGGCTTGTGGTTGACCACCGCGCCATCGATGCGCAACGTGCCAGCGGTAATGTCCTCCAGCCCGGCAATGGTGCGCAGCAGTGTGGACTTGCCGCAGCCCGAGGGCCCCACCAGCGCCACAAAGCTGCCGCGTGCAATGTTGAGGTCAATCTCGCGCAGGATGGCGGTACTGCCAAAGGCCTTCACCAGGCCCTGGATTTCGATGGTATTCATGGGGAACCTACTTGAGTGCGCCAGCCGTCAGGCCGCTGACAATGCGCCGCTGCAGCAGCATGAAGGTGATGAGAATCGGCGTGGTGTAGATGGCCGCGTAGGTCATGATGCCGACCCAGTCGGTCTTGGTATCACCCACAAAAGCCGCCAGCGCCACGGTGGTAGTGGTGTACTTGTCGTCCAGGATCAGCGAGCGCGAAAACACATATTCGCCCAGGGTCTGCAAGAAGACCAGGATGCCGGTGACCAGCACGCTGTTGCGTACCAGCGGCAGCACCACGTGGATGAAGGCCTGGCGCGGCGTGGCGCCGTCTACCAGCGCAGCCTCCCGCAGCTCGCGCGGCACCTGTACAAAGGCCGAGCGCATCAGCACCATGTAGAAAGGCAGGGTCTTGCTGATCTGCGCCAGCGTGACCGACAGGCGCGGAAAGCCCAGCAGGCCCAGCTCCTGGAAGGCCGCGAAGATGGGCGTCACCATCAGCGCCGGCGGCAGGGCCTGCAGCACCAGCACGCTGAACAGCGCCGTCTCTATCCAGCGGCTGCGCGCCTGGGCCAGCGCATAGGCCGCGCCGGTGCCCAGCAGCACCGTGGCCGCCGTCACGCCGCTGGCGATCACCAGCGAATTCCACAGGTTGCGGCCCATGGCGTAGTCGTGGAACACGCGGGCAATATTCGACTGCGCGGCCTCCGGCCAGAAGGTCGGCGGCAGGCGGAACAGCTCGGGGTTGCTCTTGAACGCCGTGATGAACATCCAGTACAGCGGAAACAGGTACAGCGCGGTCAGTGCCAGCGCCAGGCAGAACAGCAGCTTGCGTCGCATCGCCACCTCTTACACCAGCCGCTCGCGGCGGGTGGCGCGTACATAGACCACCGCCGTGGCCACCACCACAACCAGCATCAGCGAAGCAATGGCACTGCCCGATGCGACCTCGAAGGTCTGGAACGACAGCTGCCACGACCAGTGCTGCGCCAGCTGCGACGCATTCGCCGGGCCGCCCTGGGTCAGGGCCGCCACCAGGTCAAACTGCTGGATGGTCATGATCACACCCAGCGCAATCACCGCGCCCAGTGTGGAGGCCATCATCGGCAAGGTGATGGAGGTAAAACGCTGCCAGGCATTCGCGCCGTCCAGCTCGGCGGCCTCGTACAGGTCGCGCGGAATCTGCGCCAGCCCGGCCGACAGCAGCAGCATATTGAAGGGCACGCCCAGCCACACATTGGCGATGATGATGGCGTACAGCGCATAGCGCGCGTCCGATAGCCAGTAAATGGATTCATGCACCAGGCCCAGCTGCAGCAGCACGTGGTTGAGCACGCCGTAGTCGCCCGCGAACAGCAGCTTCCAGACCACGCCGGCCACCAGGCCGGGCATGATCCAGCCGGCCAGGAACAGACCGCGCATCACCGTGGCGCCCAGAAACGCCTCCTGGAACAGCAGGGCCAGGCCAAAGCCCAGCACCACCTGGAACAACAGCGACAGCGCGATGAACAGCCCCGTGTTCAGCCACACGCCGCGCGCCTCTGGGCGCTGCAGCACGTCTATGTAGTTGTCCAGCCCCACCCAGGGCCGCGACCACCAAGCACCCGGCGCCATGGCATCCACCTCCTGGAAAGACATCAGCAGGTTGTAGAACAGTGGAATGCCGGCAAACACCAGCAGATAGGCTAGGCCCAGCACCAGCAGCCATTGCTCGAAGCTGCCGTAGCTGCGCGGGGTCCGGTGCAGGGCGCCATCCCCGCGGCCAGGCCGCAGGAATGGCAGGGCCATCACGCTCTTAGTTTTTGCTGACACGCTGCACCTGGGCGGCGGCCGCCGCCATCGCGGTCTTGGCATCGGACTGGTGGGTCAACACCTGTTGCATGGCGCCCGAAATCGCCTTGGAAATCTGCGGCCATTCGGGGTTGGGGCCGCGCGGGCGGGCGTACTTCATCTGCTCGGCAAAAGCCTGGTAGGCCTGCGGCCATTTCGGGTCTTTGGACACCGCATCCGAGGTGGCGGGCAGGATGCCGAAGTCATTCCAGTTGCGCCCCTGCTGCGAGATCACGTATTCCAGGAATCGGAAGGCCGCCTTGGGGTTGGCCGCCGTCTTGGGGATCACATAGCTTTGCTCGCCCAGGGCGGAGGTGCGTGGGCTGTCGGCCTTCTCGCCCGGCAGCAAGGCCACGCGCCACTTGAACTTGGCGTTCTTGTCGATGCCCGGAATCTCCCAGGGACCGGACACCACCATCGCCGCGTTGCCGTTGACAAAGGTGGCGGTGGAGTCGGACTGGCCGCGATTCAGCGTGTCGCGCGAGGCCAACTTTTCGTCCAGCAGCTTTTGCCAGAACTCTACCGCGCGGATGGCGCCGGGGCTGTTCAGCTTGTCCCAGTCGGCGCCGGTGCTCTGGATATAGGGCAGGAACTGGAAGGTGCCCTCCTCGTTGCCGCGCGCCGAGAAGGCAAAGCCGTAGATGTTTTTGGCCGGGTTGTTCAGCTTGGCTGCAGCGTCATGCAGCTCGGCCCAGGTGCGCGGTGGCTTGTCGGGGTCCAGGCCGGCTTCGCGGAACATATCGTCGTTGATGTACAGCGCAATGGTGTTGGCGCCGCGCGGTATGCCGACCAGCTTGCCCTTCCAGCTGGAGTTCAGCCGGGGGCCGGGGAAGATCTTGTCGGCGTTGATGACCTTGGACTGCTTGACCATGTCGTCCAGCTCCAGCAGCGCCTTCTTGGCTGCGAAGAAGGCGACGTTCGGGTTGTCTATGGGCATGATGTCCGGCCCGGTGCCGGAGCGGATGGCGCGCAAGGCCTCGTCGTTCACATCAGAGAACGCGACGCGGCGCACCTCGATGGTCAGGTCCGGGTTCTTGGCCTGGAACTCCTTCACCATGGCTTCGGTGTAGTTGTCCTGCTCGCCAAAGCTCCATATCTTCAGGGTCTCGGCCTGGGCGGCGCTGATGCCGATGCTGAGTGCGGCTATGGCCGCGGTAGCCCATTGCAGGGCAAATCGTCGATGCATGGTTTTGTCTCCTTGTAGTTGGCACATCCAGGCGGGTTGCCCGGCCTGCGGTGGCACAGCGGCTGGGCGCCCAGCGCCCGCGTCCTTGCACCACGTCGTTCTTATCGCCCGTTGTTTCCTTCAATACTTTGACTTGCATCACCGGAAACGTTTACGGAAACATATTATTCAATGCTCGAACTAAGTACGTCAAGCTGGGAAATCCCATGAAAACCCTTGGTCTGCCATGCACGACACGCAAAGCAGCGCGGCAGCAAACCCCAGCACTACGCCAGGTTATCGAGATATACGTAACATAGTCGTTTCATATATCGGAGTACAGCAACGTGGGCCTCGTCAAAATCTCGGAACCTATGCACGACAACCTGCGGGTTGCCAGCGCCGCCTTGGGCCGTTCCATCAACGCGCAGGCGGAACACTGGATGCGCATCGGCATGATGGGCGAACTGAACCCCGAGCTGAAATACGGCGAGCTGTGCCGGCTGCTGATCCAGGACGAAATCCGCGCCGATGCGCAGGTAATGGAGCTCCCCCGAAAGGCCCAGGCATGAAGGGCGAAACCGTCACCATCCGCCCGCCAGCGGAAGTTGCCCTCGCCCGCCGCGCTGGCCATCTGGCCGCCGAGGTGCTGCGCATGATTGGCGAGCACGTGCAGGCCGGCGTGACCACCGACGCGCTGGACAAGCTATGCCATGAATACATCGTGAATGTGCTGGAGGCCATACCCGCCAACATCGGCTACCACGGCTACCCCAAGACGCTATGCACCTCGATCAACCACGTGATCTGCCACGGCATCCCTGGGCCCAAGGTGCTCAAACGCGGTGACATCATCAATATCGACGTGGCCATCATCAAGGACGGCTGGTTTGGCGACTGCAGCCGCATGTACTTTGTAGGCGAACCCAGCCCGCTGGCAAAGCGCCTGGTGGACACCACCTATGAGGCCATGCGCGCCGGCATTCTGCAGGTCAAGCCCGGCGCCACCTTGGGCGATGTCGGCCATGCGATCCAGACCGTCGCCCACCGCGAGAACTTCAGCGTGGTGCGGGAATACTGCGGCCATGGCATAGGCCAGATCTACCACGACACGCCCCAGGTGCTGCACTACGGCCGGCGTGGCGAAGGGCTGAAACTGGAGGCCGGCATGATCTTCACCATCGAGCCCATGGTCAACGCCGGGCGGCGCGAAACCAAGGAGCTGCCCGACGGCTGGACGGTGGTCACCAAAGACCACTCGCTGTCCGCCCAGTGGGAGCATATGGTCGCGGTGACCGAAACCGGCTTCGAAGTCTTGACGCCCTGGCCCGAAGGCTACGGCAGCTACCCTGCCATCGCCTAAGCCACGGTATTAGCCAGCAACGTCGCTGCCGCCCTGCAGGATGTTCAGCGGCCACAGCTGCTGGAAACCGGCCGCCGGCGTATCCGCATCGGCCGCCGCCATGCGCACCAGCAGCGCCTCGGCTAGGCGCGCACCCAAGGGGCGCAGGTCTACCGAGAAGCCGCTGAGCCGGGGCGACAGATACTGCGCTAGCTCACCCGTCAGCACACCGCCAAAAATCGCCATGTCCCGGCCCGGCTGCAAGCCGCGCTCGTGCAGGCCGCCGTAGGCACCGATGGCCATGCAGTCGCTTTGCAGAATCACGGCGGTGGGCGGCTCGGGCAAGGCCAGTAGGCGGTGTATTTCGCGGTGGCCACCGCGTTCGGAAAGCTCTTCACGGCCAACCAGGCCGTTGGCCACCACCAGGCCGTGGCGGCGCATGGCGCTGCGGTAGCCCTTGCGCATCAAATGGCCTTGCATGGCATCGTCTTGCGGCGTGCACAGCGCAATGCGCTGGTGGCCCCGCGCCACCAGGCTGCCCACCACCTGGGCCACGCCCAGTTCAAAGTCCAGGTCCATCCAGGCATGTTCACCGCCCGAGTTGCTGCGGCCCAGCGCCACGTACGGGAAGCCTTGCGCAGCGATGTAGTCCAGGCGCTCGTCCTTGCGGCGCGTGCCGGCCAGCACCAGGCCGTCCACCAGGCGCCGCTCGACCACGCGCTTGAGGCGCGCCAGCTCGTCCGCGTCGTCACGGTTCTGGAACAACACCAGCTCCAGGTCTTCGGAGGCAATGCGGGTCTGTATGCCTTCGGCCAGGGTCAGGAACAATGACCAGGTGTAGTTTTCATGGCTGCTTTTGGGCGGCAACATCAGGCCGATGGTGTTGTGCCGACCCTTGCGCAGGCTGCGGCCCGACTGGTTGGGCGCATAGGCGCGGGCCTGGGCGGCGACTTGCACGCGCAAGCGGGTCTGGGCGCTGACTTCGGGGTGGTTGTTCAGCGCCCGCGACACCGTGGCAATGGACAGGCCCAGGTCCTGGGCCAGGCTTTTGATACCCATGGCGGTGCTCAGGTGGAGTGCAGCGGCCCCAGTTGCGGCAATGCGCGCAAGCGGAAGGCGAAAGCAGATAGGGAGGGCATGATTTACTGTAGCACGGCTCCCATACCAGCTTACAGATAAAAAAGGCCGCCGGCGCAGATAGTACCTGCGCTAGCAGCTCTCAAATCAATAGCATCAGGGCACACCCAGGAACAGATACACATTGCTGCTGTGCCCGCTGGCCAGGCCGTAGCCGATGTAGACCGGGCCCAGCGGTGTCTCGCCGCCCAGGTAGACCGTGACCGACTCCAGCGTGCCGGTACGCTGCGTTTCGGTGTAACGCGTGCCCATGCGCGCGGCTTCCAGCGCCAGGCCGGCGCGCATATCGCCGCGCAGGCCCAGAGGCAGGCTGCCCAGAATGCGCTCCAAGCCGACACGCCCGTAGCGCATATCGTCGCCCAACAACTGGCCGCGCGCATAGCCCGATAGCTTGAGAAAGCCGCCCAGTGAGGCCGCGTCGAACACCGGCAGCGCACCCCGGGTCGAACCGGTGTAGGCGAGCTGACTGGTAAAGACATAGCTGCCCAGCGAAAAGCTGCCCTGCAGCTGGGTGTCCAGCTTGTCGTAACGGCGCTCGGGAGAGGTGAAGTAGCGGCTGTGCAGCGCCCAGCCGTGGGTGGGAAAGTACAGCCGGTCCAGCTGGTCCAGGTCCAGGCTGGCAAAGCTGCCCTGCACTTGCTGCGACTGGTCGGCGAGCACGGCAACACCGGTCTGCAATGTCGCCCGCCCCAGAGTGTTGGACACGCCCAGGCGCATCTGCCCCAGGCTGCCCAGGTTGACGCCGCCGGCCAGCTCCAGACGCACGGTGCTGACGTCGTATTCCGCCACCTTGCGGTTGTCCTGGTAGGCCGGGGCCGAACGCGAGGCGTAGTGCACGCTGGGCTCGATGAACCAGTTCTGCCGTGGGTCCAGCGGCTGGTAGTACTCGGCATCCACGCCGGGTTCGCTGCCAATCTGCCCATTCACCAGCAGCTGCCCGCCCATCCGGTTCAGCGCCGTGCGCTGGTAGGCGGCGCGCAGGCTGAAGTCAGAGCCGTTCTTGCGGTCGCTCTCCAGCACCACGGCGAAGCGCAGATAGTCTGGGCCCCAGGGCTTTTCCACCGGGGTCACGCGCAGGATGTTGCGGCCACGCTCGCTCAGCAGGGTGTAGTCCACGCTCTGGTAGTAGCCGTCGCCATAGACCCGCTCCAGGTCGCGGTACAGCGCATCCGCATCCAGCAAACTGCCGGTGCGCTGGCTGATGTGCTGGGCCACCATTTGCGGATCGGTCAGCTTGGGGCCCACGATGTCGATGGCATCGACGATGGCGGTTTTACGCTGCGCGCCGGCCAAGGCCTGGGCCCAGGCGGCGTAGGCATCCGGCTGCATGGACAGCGTCTGCAGCTGGGCCGTCAAAGCCGCAGCGGCCTGGTAGCCACGCTCCACCGCATCGGCATTGCGGTCGAAGTCGCCAGCGGTGATGCCTTCCAGCGCAGGGCGGATATAGATGTCGGCCGGTGTGAGTTCGGCCATGGACTGGCTGACGTTCTGCTCGGTCAGGATGTTGATCATCTGAGCCGACACGCTCAGCGCCGAGCCAATCTGCTCCGGCGCCAGCAGGGGTGAACCCACGTTCACGGCAATCACCACGTCGGGGTGGCACAGGGCGCGCACCTCGCGCACCGGCAAGTTGTCCACCAAACCGCCGTCCACCAGCTTGCGGTCGCGGTAGAGCACTGGCGCCATCAGGGCCGGTACCGACATGCTGGCGCGCATGGCCTGGGTCAGGCTGCCGTCGCGCAGCACCACGCGTTCGCCGGTACCAATGTCGGTGGCGATGATGGATACCGGCAGCGGCAGGCTTTCGATCAGGCGCTCCGACAGGTCGGCGCGCACCAGTTGGTTGAAGAACAGCTTGATCTTCTGCCCCGCCAGAACACCCGGCGGAGCCACCACGCCAGACGCCCCCAAGCCCAGCTCCAGACCGGGCAGGTAGCGTTGCACCAGCATCTTGTTGCGGTAATTGGTTTCGGGGTAGGCCGTGTCGTCCTGGAACAGGTCGTTCCAGTCGGCCTTGGCCAGGGCGCGCCGCATCGCGTCGGGCGGCAGGCCAGCAGCGAAGGCGCCGGCCACCAGCGCACCCATGCTGGTGCCGGCTATGCAGTCCACCGGCACCCGCAGCTCGTTCAGCACCTCCAGCACGCCCACATGCGCCGCACCTCGGGCTCCGCCGCCGCCCAGCACCAGGCCCACACGCAAACGCTTGGCCAAGACCGGGCCGGCCGCGGGGCCGGCATCGGCCGCGCTTTGGGCCAGGCTGCTGCATGCGACAGCCGCCAAGGCCATGGCTAGAAACACGGAGAAAAGTAAGGGCGGGCGTAGAGCGGGTATCTGCATGCCGGGCATTGTCAACCGCCAGCACCCGGCATGAGGGCGCAAAAAAGCCCGCCGAAGCGGGCTTTTCTGGAGCACCCGGGTATTAGCCCATTAACCCATGTGCAGGCCGCCATTGACCGAGAAGTCGGCGCCGGTAGCGTAGCCACCTTCTTCCGATGCCAGCCAGGCGATGATGGAGGCGATTTCTGCCGGCTTGCCCAGACGCTTGACCGGCACGGTAGCCACGATCTTGGCCAGCACGTCTTCACGGATGGCGTTGACCATGTCGGTGCCGATGTAGCCAGGGCTGACGGTGTTGACCGTCACGCCCTTGGTGGCCAGCTCTTGCGCCAGCGCCATGGAGAAACCATGCATGCCGGCCTTGGCAGCCGAATAGTTGGTCTGACCGGCCTGGCCTTTTTCGCCGTTCACCGAAGAGATGTTGATGATGCGGCCCCAGCCCTTTTCCACCATGTCGGCCACCACTTGTTTGGTGACGTTGAACATGCTGTTCAGGTTGGTTTCGATCACCGAATCCCAGTCTTCACGCGACATCTTCAGGAACATACGGTCCTTGGTGATGCCGGCGTTGTTCACCAGCACGTCGATAGTGCCGTGCTCGGCCTTGGTCTTGGTGAAGGCTTCGACCGTGGAATCCCACGAACCTACATTGCCCACCGACGCGTAGAAGGTGAAGCCCAGTGCAGCCTGCTCAGCCAGCCATTTGGCGTGGTCGCGCGTAGGGCCGCAACCGGCGATGACCTTGAAGCCCTCGGTGTGCAGACGTTGGCAGATGGCGGTCCCGATGCCACCCATGCCGCCGGTGACGTACGCTACTTTTTGACTCATTTTTATCTCCTGAATTATGGGTACACCCCCAAGCTACAGCGCAAGCGCTTTTCGCCAACCCCCTTGCAGGGGGCGCATCCAGTGGCCTGGCAAAGCCAGTTCCACGGATGCTTTGGGATCGTTTCGTTCTTGCTGATGCCGAGAGGTGAATAGTTTGCTTGTTAAAAAATACGCTAGTAATTAGCGTTCGATGGTGAGTGCAACTCCCATGCCACCACCAATGCACAGCGATGCAATGCCCTTCTTCGCATCGCGGCGGGCCATCTCGTGCAGCAGGGTCACCAGAATGCGGCAGCCGGACGCGCCGATGGGGTGGCCGATGGCAATTGCGCCGCCATTCACGTTGACCTTGCTGGTGTCCCAGCCCATTTCGTTGTTTACCGCGCAGGCCTGGGCCGCGAAGGCTTCGTTGATTTCCAGCAGGTCCAGATCCTGCGCTTTCCAGCCAGCGCGGGCCAGGGCTTTTTGCGATGCGGGCACAGGGCCCATGCCCATGTAGGCGGGGTCCAGGCCGCTGGTGGCGAAGCTGGCGATACGGCCCAGGGGCTTCAGGCCCAGGGCGGCGGCCTTCTTGGCCGTCATCACCATCACGGCAGCAGCGCCGTCGTTGATGCCCGAGGCATTGCCTGCGGTCACGCCACCGGCCTTGTCGAAGGCGGGGCGCAAGCCGGCCAGGGCTTCGGCGTTGGTCTTCTTGTTGATGAATTCATCGTTGGCGAAGACGATGGGGTCACCCTTCTTTTGCGGAATGGTGAAAGGGGTGATTTCATCCTTGAACTTGCCAGCTTCCTGGGCGGCGGCAGCCTTTTGCTGGCTGGCCAGGGCCAGGGCATCCTGCATCTCGCGGCTGATGCCGTATTTCTTGGCCACGTTTTCGGCGGTGATGCCCATGTGGTACTGGTTGTACACGTCCCACAGGCCGTCGACGATCATGGTGTCGGTCATCTTCCAGTCACCCATGCGCTGGCCGTCGCGGCTGCCCAGCAGCACGTGGGGCGATGCGCTCATGTTTTCCTGGCCGCCGGCGATCACGATCTCGCTATCACCATAGGCCACGGCCTGGGCCGCCAGCATCACGGCCTTCAGGCCGGAGCCGCACACGGCGTTGATGGTCAGGCCAGGCGTGCCCTGGTTGAAGCCGCCCTTGATGACGGACTGGCGGGCCGGGTTCTGGCCCGCACCTGCGGCCAGCACCTGGCCCATGATGACTTCGCCGACCTGCTCGGCGCTCAGGCCGCTGCGCGCCAGCACTTCCTTGATGACGTGCGCGCCCAGTTCGGTCGCAGGGATTTTGGCAAGGCTGCCGCCAAACTTGCCAACAGCCGTACGTGCGGCGGAAACGATGACGATGTCTTCCATTTTGAGCTCCTAGTTTATTGATCTGTTACGGGGTGAATGTCAGTGTAGAGGTTGCTTATGGCAGTTCCGCATACGCAAAACTACGAGGCGCGGGTTTTCACGTAGCGGCCTGGCGCTGGCTCGGTGGCCTTGTACCCGCCTTTGCCATAGGCGGGGGGTGCCGCCACCTGCTTACCGGCGTGGCCCTTGAGCCAGACCGACCAGTCGGTCCACCAACTGCCTGGCTGCTCGGTGGCACCGGCGATCCAGTCCGCCGGCTTAGCCGGGAACTGGCTGGACTCGCTGGTCCAGTAGCTGCGCTTTTTCTTGGCCGGTGGATTGATCACGCCGGCGATGTGGCCGGAAGCCCCCATCACGAAGCGCTTCTTGCCCGGCAGTACCTGGGTGGATGCATAAGCCCCGCCAATCGGCACGATATGGTCTTCACGCGAGCCGTAGATGTAGGCCGGCATATCCAGCTTGCCCAGGTCGATCTTCTGGCCGCAGACCACGGCCTTGCCCGGCTTCACCAGCTTGTTTTCAAGATAGGTGTTGCGCAGATACCAGCAATAGAACGGGCCGGGCAGGTTGGTGGAGTCGCTGTTCCAGTACAGCAGGTCGAACGGCGGCGGGGTTTCACCCTTGAGGTAGTTGCCCACCACGTAGTTCCACACCAGGTCGTTCGGCCGCAGAAAGCTGAAGGTGCTGGACAGGTCGCCGCCCGGCAACAGTCCGCCCTTGCCCAGTTGCAATTCGCGGTACTTGACCATGGCCTCGTCCACGAAGATGTCGATGATGCCGGTGTCGGCAAAGTCCAGCAGCGTGGTCAGCAGGGTCAGGCTGGCCACCGGCTTTTCACCGCGCGCGGCCAGCACCGCCAGCGCCGTGCTGAGAATCGTGCCACCCACACAAAAGCCCAGGGCATTGATCTGCTTGGCGCCCGTGATTTCTTGGGTTACCGCTATGGCTTTGATAGCAGCTTCTTCGATGTAATCGTCCCAGGTCTTGTGGCCCAGGGACGCATCCGGGTTGCGCCAGCTGACCACAAAGGTGCGGTGGCCCTGCTCTACCGCGTAGCGGATCAGCGAGTTCTCGGGCTGCAGGTCCAGGATGTAGTACTTGTTGATGCAGGGCGGCACCAGCAGGAACGGGCGCTCGTAGACCTTGGCCGTCAGCGGCTTGTATTCGATCAGTTGGAACAGCTCGTTCTCGAACACCACCGCGCCTTCGGTGGTGGCCACGTTCTTGCCGACTTCGAACAGGCTCTCGTCGGTCATGGACACATGGCCCTGCTGCATGTCGTGCACCAGGTTCTTCAGGCCCTTGGCGATGCTTTCGCCCTGGGTTTCCAGCGCGCGCTTCTGGGCTTCGGCATTCAGCGCCAGGAAGTTGCTGGGCGCCGACGCGGCCATCCACTGCTCGACCGCGAAACGGATGCGGGCACGGGTTTTCTCGTCGGTGTCCACCGCGTCGGCCAGACCCATCAGGGTGCGGCTGGTCAGCAAATAGGCAGCGGCGGAATAGGTGGTGAAGGGGTTTTCGGTCCAGGCCTCGGAGGCAAAACGCCTGTCCTTGCGGATGGAGGCCGCGTCCAGGCTCTGGTTCCACAGGGCAGCGGCATCTTGTAGATACTGCTGCTGCAACTCTTGCAGCTTGTCGGGGGAAAACGCGATCTTGGGGGGGGTAGCGGCGCCGTTGACCTGGCCCATGTCCAGACCTTGCAGTGGCTTGATCGCATCGGCCCAGGCACGCGTCCAGCCGTCGCCCAGGGATTGCTGGAATTGCCGGGCGGCTTGCGCCCAGTCCGGTTCAGAATGCATAGTGCTTCCTCACAAAGCTTGTTATTGGATCAATAACAATTGGCTAAAACTCGCCCTCTACAGAGCACTATCTTTATGTACATCGTTCCGATTGGCTGGCTTTACGTGGCCCTCATGATGGCAGTGGCAGAGGCCACCAATACTAATGGCACTGTACTCGGTGCCGTGTTCACGTTTGTACTCTATGGAGCGGTGCCGGTCGCCTTGGTGGTTTACCTAATGGGGGCTCCGGCCAGGCGCCGCGCCATCAAGGCGCAAGCCGCGTCGGAGCTGGCTGCGCAGCAGGCGGCAGCCTCTGCGCAGACGTCAATCGCCGAGCCAGATACTGGCAGCCATTCGTCCACAAATAGGACTACGCCGGTAGGAGAAAAATCGTAACGAATTGCTAACAGTGCACCACGCCGGGCTGCCGTCGTTGCCATATATGCCGCGCACACCCAGTGCCTGCAACCGCAAACGCGCCAGTCCAGGCAGATCTGCCAGCCATTTACCCGGCCCATGGGGCACAAAGCAGGCGGCCGCCTCGGGCTGGTGGGCCATGAAGGCGGCCGGTACCTCGGGTCCCACTTCAAACTTCTGCGGGCCAATGCACGGGCCCAGCCACGCTATTATTTCTGTAGCTCCTGACGCAGATGCTGCCTGCGCCAGAGCATGTATTTCTTCATAAGCCGCCTCCAGCACGCCCTGCCCGTCCTGGCCCAGCAAACCGCGCCAACCCGCATGGGCTGCGGCCACCGCCCGGCCCTGGGTGTCGGTGAACAGCACCGGCAGGCAGTCGGCCACCATTACCGTACAGGCCTGGCCGGGCTGGTTGCTCACGCTAGCGTCGGCCACGATGGGCGCTGGCTCCTTCGCAGGAAGCCGCACCACGGCCCGGCCATGCACCTGCTGCAAGAACGTGGGTTCGGCCTGTAGCCACTCACCCAACAAGGCCCGGTTGCGCTGCACGTCGGCCAACACATCGCCCACGTGGTCGCCCAGGTTCATGGCGTCGAAAGGCGCGGCCGACACGCCGCCCGCGCGGCTGGTGAACACCGCGTGCACGGAACGGGGGGCGGGCCAGTCGGGCCGCAGCCAGTCGCTGGGAAGGGTCTCAAGTTTCAAGATCGTGTGCTGTGAACTAAGTTGCTGGCAAGCATACATTGCAGCCGCCCTCAATCCAGTTTTCGCACCCTGCATTGCTATTTTTTCAATAGCTGCCAGCGCAGGTATTATGTACGCCAGAGGCACTTTATTCTCACTTTTATGCACACACCTTTACGCTATGGATTCCTGGGCTGCGGCATGATGGGCCAGGAGCATCTGCGCAATATCCAGCTTCTGCCCAACGCCGTAGTGACCGTCATTTTTGAGCCCGACGCCACAATGCGCGCGCGCAGCGCCGCCCTGGTACCGCAGGCCCGGCAGGTGGATTCGCTGGACGCCCTGCTGGCGTCGGACGATCTGGACTGCCTGGTCATCACCAGCCCCAACTTCACCCATGCCGGCCAGCTGCAGACAATTGCCGCGCGCCGCCCCCTACCCTTGCTGGTGGAAAAGCCCGTTTGTACCAACCTGGCCGATGTGGCCGCGCTGCACGCCCTGCGCCAGAGCTACCCCGCGCCGATCTGGGTGGCCATGGAATACCGCTACATGCCGCCCATCGCCACCACGCTGGCCCACACCCATGCGCAAACGCATACCGGCCCGGTGACCCTGTTCAGTCTGCGCGAGCACCGCTTCCCGTTTCTGGAAAAGGTGGGCGACTGGAACCGCTTCAACAAGAACACCGGCGGCACGCTGGTAGAAAAGTGCTGCCATTTCTTCGACCTGATGCGCCTGCTGACCCGCAGCGAGCCGGTGCGCATCTATGCCTCGGCCTCGCAGGCGCACAACCACCTGGATGAGGTGTATGCCGACGGCGTGCCCGACATCCTGGACAACGCCTTTGTGACGGTGGACTTTGCCAACGGCCAGCGTGGCCTGCTGGAGCTGTGCATGTTCGCCGAGGGCTCGCGCTACCAGGAGGAGCTGTGCGTGGTCGGCCGCGACGGCAAGCTCGAATGCTTTGTGCCCGGCCCCACACGCTTCTGGCCCGCCGCGCTAGGCCCAGCGCCCACGCCCAAGGTGGTCATCAGCCCGCGCCATACGCCTGGCCCGCAGGAGCTGGACATCCCCATCGACCCGCGCCTGCTGGAGGCCGGCGACCACAACGGATCGACCTTCTACCAGCACGAGAAGTTCTACCGCGCGGTACGCGGCCAAGGCCCGGTGGAAGTCGGCCTGACTGACGGCCTGAAGGCCGTGGTGATGGGCCTGGCCGCGCAGGAATCGGCGCGCACCGGGCAGGCCATAGACCTGCGCAGCGGGCCTTACGCCATCAGCGCTCTGGATTAAAAAGGCGAGGTGGAGGCCGCGCCGGTCTCCAGCGTGTCCACCGCGAACTGGCCACGCTCAAACACCAGGCCCTTGCCGGGCCGCGAGCCGTAGTGCTCGATCTGACCCAGCAAGATGTCGTGGTCACCGGCCTGCACCGTCTGGTACAGCTTGCAGTCGAACCAGGCCAGGGCCGGCACCAGCTTCAGGCGCTGGCTGTCCAGCCGCACAAATTCACCCGCCGCAAAACGCTCGGCCTGGGTACCACGCGCAAAGGCCTGGGCCAATTCCTGGTGCTCGCTGCCCAGCACGCTGACGGTGTAGCCGCTGCTGCGCACAAAAGCCTCGTGGCTGGCGGCGTTGTGCCGGATATTCCACAGCACCAGGGCCGGGTCCAGCGATACCGCGTTGAACGAGCTGCAGGTCATGCCCCAGTCCTGCCCGTTCCAGTGGGTGGTGACCAGGGTCACACCGGTGGCAAAGCAGCCAAATGCATCGCGCAATGCGCGGTCGGTCGCGGCCTTCATGGCACCTCCACACCGGCGGCCAGGCTGTACAGCTGGTACCAAGTCTCGCGGTCCATGTGGACCTTGAACGCATCACCCAGGGCCTGCACACGGCCCAGGTCGTTGGTGCCCAGCACCGGCACGATGCGCGCCGGGTGGGCCAGCAGCCAGGCCACGGCCACCGCGTCCAGGCCTACGCCGTACTGGCTGGCCAGGCTTTGCAGCAGCGGGCGCACGCGCTGGGCGGCTGCACCGTCACCAAACAGGGCACCACCCGCCAGCGGCGACCAGGCCATGACCGGCTGCTGCCTTTGCTGGTGGTAGGCCAACTGGCCGTTGGTGAACGGGCTTTGTGCCAACAGGCTGAGTTCGATCTGGTTTGTGGCCAGCGGGGTCTGCATGGCCGACTGCAGCAGCTCGCAGTCCCAGGGCTGGAAGTTGGACACGCCCACCGCGCGCACCTTGCCGGACTGCACCAGCTGGTCCAGGCAGGCGCCGGTTTCAGCCGCGTCCATGAAGGGGTCGGGGCGGTGCAGCAACAGCAGGTCGATCACGTCCACGCCAATGTGGCCCAAGGACGCTTCAACCGAAGCGCGGATGTGTGCGGCCGATGTGTCGTAGTGCTTCACCCGGCGCTGCGGGTACTTGGCGGATGTCAGCATGATGCCGCACTTGGTCACGGTCTGCAGCCGGACTTTCAGCTCGGGCGCGGTCTTCAGCGCGGCGCCAAACAGGGCTTCACACTGGTAGTCGCCATAGATGTCAGCGTGGTCAAAGCTGGTAATGCCCTGGTCCAGGCAGGCGTGGACCTTGCGCAAGGTGGCCTGCACCGAGGTATCGGCGCTGTCGGCCAGGCGCCATACGCCATAGACCAAGCGGCTAAGTTCGAGGCCCGAAGCCCCCAAGGCAATGCGTTGCATTAACGACGTTCTCCGAGCCCCAGGGGCGTGTTCGGTGTGGATGGTGGAATGCGCCCGTAGTGTTGCGGCAGCGAAAGCGTTTTCAGGTGGGGCAAGACCTTCTGGCCGAAGATTTCGCATTCGTCCTGGTGCGGGTAGCCCGAGAAAATAAACGCCCGGATACCCATCTTGCGGTAACGCTCTAGTTTACTGAGAACCTGGTCCACACTGCCGACCACCGCCGCGCCGCAGCCGGAGCGGGCCCGGCCAATGCCGGTCCACAGCTGCGGCTCGACAAAACCCTCGGCATCGGATTTTTCGCGATTCTGCGCCTGCAGCGACACGCCAAAGCTCTTCGCGTCCAGCGCGCGGGCGCGGATCTCGGCGCCTTTTTCATCGTCCAGGCGGGACACCAGCTCTTGCGCGTATTCGCGCGCCTCCTGCTCGGTGTCGCGCACCACCATGTGCACGCGCAGGCCGTAGTCAATCACGCGGCCGTAGTGCTGGGCGCGCTCGTGCACGGCACGCATGCGCTGAGCCAGCATTTCCTCGGGCTCGGGCCACATCAGGTACACGTCGCAATGCGCGGCGCACAGCTCCACCGCCAGCGGGCTATAGCCACCGAAATACAGCAGCGGGCCGCCGTTTTGCTGGTACGGCCGCACCGGGTCGCAGGACAGGCCTTTGAGCTGGTAGATCTGGCCCTCATAGTTGATCTCGTCCTGCGTCCAGGCCTGCTTCAAAATCTCGACCACCTCCCACGAGCGCTGGTAGCGGTACTCGTTGCTGGCATCCTCTCCGGGGAAGTTGGAGGAGATCACATTCAGCGTCAGCCGGCCCTGGAGCATGTGGTCCAGCGTGGCCACGGTACGCGCCAGCATGGCCGGGTGCAGCTCGCCGCAGCGTATGGCGGCCAGCAGGTTGATGTTGCGCGTCATCGGCGCCACAGCCGAGGCAAAGGTCAGCGTGTCCTGCCCCACCTGGTAGGACGAGGGGCAGAGGATGTTGCGGTAGCCCAGGCGGTCCGCCGTCAGCAGGATGTCGCGGGTGTGTTCCCAGCTGCTGCGCAGACTGCCATCGGGTACGCCCAGGTAGCGATAGTCGTCCGAACACAGTGGCGCGAACCACGATACCTCGGCTGCGTCCACAGCCTCACTTTTCACCGGCACTACCGCCATACGAACCTCCATGTATTGCGCTTCATCAAATGGACTGCATAATGAATGAATAGTATATGACTTTAGCCTTTTCCACGTGAGCACCAGCAGCCCGGAAACCCTTTTGCCTACGTCCCAGCCGCTGCCGCGCTATCTGCAGGTCAGCGAGATGCTGGGCCGCGAAATCCTGGCCGGCCACTGGCGCGCGGGCGAGCGCATCCCCACCGAGCCGGTGCTGGCCGCATCGCTGGGCGTGGCGGTGGGCACGCTGCGCAAGGCCGTGGCCGAGCTGGAGCAGCGCGGCATGCTGGAGCGGCGCCAAGGCTCGGGCACCTATGTGCGGGCACGGGCCGGCCGGGTGAAGAACATCTATGAATTCTTCCGGCTGGAACTACTGCAAGGCGGCGGCCTGCCCACGGCGCAGATACTGGCTGTGGACGCGGCCCCGCTGCCCACGGCGCTCATCGCACGCGAGCAACCGGCCTGGCACAACGGCTGGCGCATACGCCGCCTGCGCGCGCTGAACGGCACGCCGGTGGCGCTGGAAGAAATCTGGATAGACCAGCGCCACGCACTCAGCCCCGCATTGAGCGACGCGCTGTACCAGTTCTACAAAGAGCAACTCGGCTTCTGGATCGCCCGGGTGCAAGACCAACTCTCGGTGGACGCCCTGCCCGCCTGGGCCCCCGCCGCCCTGGGCCTGGAAGCCGGCGCGCCCTGCACTTACATTGAACGCCAAGCCTGGTCGAACAGCCAGGTAGTGGAAGAGGTGTCGCGCACCTGGGTACACCCGCAGCGGGCACGTTACTGCGCACGCTGGCCCTGATATCTTGCTACCGAATCAATAGCTGCCTGTGCAGGTATTACCTGCGCTAGAGGCCTATTTGGCTTAAATTTTCATCGCAGGGGACGGCCATCGACCGGAGGCAGCGCCCGCCAAGCTTTCAGCTAGCTATCACCAAGTGTCGGCGTTTTCTCTGTAACAAAGCCTAGGTGCTGGCAGGCATCATCCACCCATGAATATTTTGTTGGTGGAAGACGACTTGAACCTGGTGGATGCCCTCAGCCGCATGTTGGTGGCGCGCGGCTTTCAAGTCGTTTGCTGTGCCGATGGCCTGGAGGCCTTGGTGATGCTGCGGCAGCGGCAGTTTGATGCGGCCCTGCTGGATTTGACCTTGCCCGGCCTGGATGGCCTGGAGGTGCTGCAGCGCCTGCGCGACGAAGGCTCGCGCCTGCCGGTGCTGGTGATGACCGCCCGCACCGCGGTGGAAGACCGGGTGCTGGGCCTGAACTCGGGTGCCGACGACTACCTGAGCAAACCCTTCGACGTGGAAGAGCTGGTGGCCCGGCTCAAGGCCCTGGTGCGCCGCAGCCTGGGTGTGGAGGATTTCCGCTGCGGTGCCTTGCGCCTGGACCTGGACAAAGGCCGGGTCTTCCGCGGCGCGCTGCCGCTGGAGATGCCGGGGCGCGAGCTAGCCCTGCTCAAGGCCTTGATGCTGCACCCCGGCCAGGCCGTGGCCAAGGAAGACCTGCACCAGACCGTGTTCGGCGACGAAGGCCAGGCCGGCTCGGACGCGATCGAGGTGCTGGTGCACCGCCTGCGCAAGCGCATCCAGGGCTCGGGCGCCAGCCTGGTCACCTTGCGCGGCGTGGGCTACTACCTGATGGACGACGCGCTTGCCGACAAGCAGGACGCGCCATGAATGCCGGCCCACCCGCTTTCTGGCGGCGCCTGGCAGCCTGGCGGCCCTGGCTGGTAGGCCGCTCCATCCGCTGGTTTGTATTTGTCTGGGCAGTCGGCCTGCTGCTGGCCCTGGATGCTGCCAGCAGCCTATGGCCGCTGGGGCTGTCTGCCGGGGAATGGTGGGCGTTGAAAACCGGCTTGTTTGCCGCCGCGCTGTGGTGGGTGGTTGACCAGGCCTTCCGACCGGCTGTGCTGCTAGGGCAAGACCTGGCCCATCGCCGCGCCGATGACCTGCGCCAGGTGTCCGGCACGCAGCCCATGGAGCTGGAACAGCTGGCCGCCGCCGTCAATGGGCTGATGCAACAGCAGCAAGCCTCGCTGGACCAGCAAAAGAAATTTCTGGCCGATGCCTCGCACCAGCTGCGCACGCCGTTTGCGGTACTGCGTACCCAGCTGCAGGGCGTGATGTCCGGACAACTGGAAACCCGCGAGACCCTGCCCAAAATGCTGGCTACCGTGGACCGGTCCAGCGCATTGGTACGCCAGCTGCTGGCCATGGCCAAGGTGGAGCAACTGGTGCGCCGCGCCCACTGGACCGAAGTCGACCTGATGGCCGTGGCCCGCGACGTGGTGCTGGAATTTGCCCCGCTGCTGGCCCGCAAGAAGCTGGACTTCGCGCTGCAGGCGATTCCCGTGCGCCTGCTGACCGACCCCTGGTTACTGGGCGAAATGGTGCGCAACCTGCTGTCGAATGCCATCCACCACACCCCCAAGGGCGGTGCACTGGGGCTGGTGATACGCGTGCTGCCCAGCGGCACCGAGCTGCTGGTGTGGGACAACGGTGGCGGCATGGACGAGGCTGTGCAATCCCGCCTGTTCGAGCCCTTCCAATCCTCGTCCGGCGCCACCGGCGTGGGTTTGGGCTTGTCGATCTGCCGCCAGATCGCGGTGTCCATGGATGCCACGGTGGACTTGTTCAACCGCGTGCAAGGCGACCGCATCGTGGGGGTGGACGCCGTGGTGCGCTGGCCGCAGGAGCTGTCGCATGGCTAGCGCGGTGCAGTTCCAGGCGGTGGACAAGGTGTTTCCGAACGGCGTGCGGGCACTGAACAATGTGCAGCTGCGCATCCCTCCGCGCCAGCTGACCACATTGCTCGGCCCATCCGGCTGCGGCAAAACCACCTTGCTGCGCATGGTGGCGGGGCTGGAGCGGCCCACCACAGGCCGGATACACATAGGCGATGTAGACGTGACCGAACTGGACTCGGCACAGCGCCCGATCAGCATGGTGTTTCAAAGCTACGCCTTGTTCCCCCACCTGAATGTGCTGGACAACGTGGGCTATGGGCTGCGCATGCAAAACCTGCCCACGCAGGAATGCGACCACCATGCCATGGAGGCGCTGGAGGCGGTCGGTTTGCAAGCCATTGCTGGTAGCAACACCAGCATGCTGTCCGGCGGCCAGCAACAACGCGTGGCCTTGGCCCGAGCCCTGGCCCTGCGCCCCCAGGTGCTATTGCTGGATGAGCCGCTGTCCAACCTGGATGCGGGCTTGCGGCGCCACATCCGCGAGGACATCCGAGCGCTGCAGCAGCGCCTGGGGCTGACGGTGGTCTACGTCACCCACGACCACAACGAAGCCATGGCGGTCAGCGATACGGTGGTCGTCATGCGCGACGGCCAGATCATGCAGATAGGCACGCCACAGCAGGTGTACGAGACACCGCACTGCGAATTCGTGGCGGGCTTCATGGGCGATGCCGTGCTGTTCGATGCCGAGGCCGACGCCATCGGCACGGTGCATCTGGGCCCGTTGCGCGTGGGCTCGGGCCTGACGCGGCGCCAAGGCAAGGTGCGCCTGGTCGTGCGGCCACACGCCTGGCGGCTGGAGCCCGCCAGCGGCACCGGCCTGGCCGGCAGGGTGCTGTCGCGTGCCTTTCTGGGCCGCAATACCGAATACCAGGTACTCACCGCCTTGGGCACGTTGCTGGTGCTGGTGCAGGGCGAGGTACAGCCGCGCCAGGTGGACTCGCCCGTCAGCGTGCGTCTGGACACCCAAGGCGTCAGTGTGGTCATACCCTCGGGCCAGGATGCCACCAACGATCCCTGACGTGGGGGCCATGGGCCCCGCCGTCTTGGCTATTTCAATGTTTTCAATCGGACCCAGGAGGTCCACATACCAGGAGATCCACATGAAAAAAAACAAGTTCTTGATTGCACCCTTGCTGCTGGCCTTGGGCATGCCAGCCTTTGCCGATGGCGGTGAAGTCAATGTCATTTGCTCGGCCCAGGCAGACTGGTGCAATCTGATCCAGATCACCTTCGGCAAAACCAGCGGTATCAAAGTCAATATGACGCTCAAGGGCTCGGGTGAGGCTCTGGCCCAGATCACGGCAGAACGTGCCAACCCGAAAACCGATCTGTGGTTTGGCGGCACCGGCGACCCGCATTTGTTGGCCGCAGAGCAGAACCTCACCCTGGAATACAAATCCGCCTCCCTGCCCCAGCTCCATACCTGGGCGCAAAAGCAGGCTGAGCAGGCCGGCTACAAGACCGTGGGTGTGTACTCCGGCCCCTTGGGCTTTGCCTACAACACCGAGCTGCTGGCCAAGAAAAAACTGCCCATCCCCAAGGTATGGGCCGATCTGCTGAAGCCCGAGTACAAGGGTGAAATCCAGGTGTCCGACCCGCGCGCCAGTGGCACGGCCTACACCATGATTGCCACCCTGGTGCAACTCATGGGTGAAGACAAGGCTTTTGAATACCTGGCGGCGCTGCACAAGAACGTCAGCACCTATCCGCGCTCCGGCGTAGGGCCGATCAAGGCTGTTGCACGTGGCGAAGCCGCCGTATCCATCAGCTTTGTGCACGATGCCCCTGGCGAAAAGGCCCAGGGCTTCCCGGTCGAGGCCATCACACCAGCGGACGGCACGGGGGCCGAGATCGGCTCCATGTCCTTGATCAAGGGCGCGCGCAATCTGGACAACGCCAAGAAGCTCTACGAGTGGGCCTTGACGCCGGGCGCGCAGCAATTCGGCGTGGCTTCCAAGCAGTTCCAGCTGCCGTCCAACAAGAGCACGCCACCCGACCCGCGCATCCCCGATTTCAAGAAGATCAAGCTGATTGACTACGACTACGCCAAGTACGGCCAGGCGGCAGTGCGGCGCCAGTTGATCCTGAACTGGGAGCGCAAGGTCTTCAACCAGGCCAAGTAAGCCCGTATCGGCGAGCCCCACCCGGGGGCCGCCGATACCGCCCTGTAGCGCAGCCCATCCATCTCCACAGATCTCCCTCTATGCCAGTCCAATTTACAGAACGAACCCAGCGTGCGATATACGCCTGGGTGCTCATAGGCCTTGCCGCCTACCTAGTCTTGCCGTGGTACTTCTTGCAAAGCGGATCACTGCTCTCGGCCCTGCCCGGGCTCTTCTCCGAACAGGTCAGCGCCAACGGTGTGACGCAGGCCGCCATCCATGGCCGCGCCTGGCTCTGGACCGGCTTTGTCGGCCTGCTGATCGCCGGCATCGGCGCCGTGCTGCCCGCAAGCCGGCGCCAGGGTGGCGTACTGATTGCCGGTGCCCTGGTCGGCCTGCTGGGGCTGGGCATCAGCGGCTTCACCATCGGTGCCGTGGGCTGGTCGTTTGAGTGGCTGAATGGTGCGCTGGGCAGCTTGCCGCAAGGGCAGTTTGGTATGGGCTGGGGCGCGTTCCTGGTCTTGGTCTGCCTGGTGATGTTGCTGGGCTCGGGCATTGCACGCCTGGGCTATTTCCGTGGCGATGTGTTTGTAGCTGCCACGGTGGTGGGCTGCACCGCACTGTTGTGCTTGTTCGTGGTGTTTCCTGTAGCCAAGTCGCTGGCCGCGGCCTTTTATACCGAAGAGGGCAACTTTGCCTTGGCGGCCGTATGGGACCGCATCGGCACCGAACGTGTATGGGGCCTGGCCTGCCTGCACAGCAGCAGCCATTGCGGCGTGGCCTGGAACACCTTGTATCTGGCTTTGCTGACGGCAGCCGGCACTACGGCGCTGGGCACCATGATTGCGCTGATCTCCGAGCGCGGCACCGACAAGCGCATCCAGAAACCGCTAGGCGCTCTGGCCATGCTGCCCATCATCACGCCTCCCTTTGTGGTCGGCCTGGGTCTGATACTGCTGTTTGGCCGTGCGGGCATCGTCAACCAGTTGCTGGAATGGTCGATGGGCGTTGTGCCTTCGCGCTGGTTCTACGGTGTGTTTGGCGTGTGGCTGGCCCAGTTGTTCGCCTTCACCCCGATTGCCTACATGATCATGCGCGGCGTGGTGCAAGGCATCAGCCCGTCGCTGGAAGAAGCCGCGCAAACACTGCGGGCCAGCCGCATGAAGACCTTCACCACCGTGACCCTGCCGCTGCTGGCGCCGGGCCTGGCGAATGCCTTTCTGGTGGGCTTCATTGAAAGCATTGCCGACTTCGGCAACCCCATCCTGCTGGGCGGCGACTATGCGGTGCTGTCCACCGACATCTTCTTTGCCATCGTCGGCGCCTCATTGGACCAGGGCATGGCAGCCGCACTGGCACTGGTGCTGACGGTGTTTGCATTGACCGTGTTCTTCGTCCAGCGGCGCATTCTGGGCAGCACCAGCTTCACCACGGTGTCTGGCAAGGGCGATGCGGGCGTGCCCATGGAGTTGCCCACCCTGGTGCGCCGCGTCTGCACCTGGGTGGCCGGCCCCTGGCTGGCCTTCACGGTGGTGGTGTATCTGTTCGCCTTTGCGGGCGGCTTCGTCAAGATCTGGGGGCGCGACTACAGCCTGACCCTGATGCATTTCAAGACCGCATTCGATGTGCAGATGGGCGAACATGGCCTGGTCTGGGCCGGCACGGCCTGGAGTTCGCTGTTCACCACCATCACGCTGGCGGCCATCGCGGCGCCGATCTGCGCCAGCATTGGCTTGCTGATTGCCTGGCTGCTGGCCCGCACCGAGTTCCGGGGCAAGGGATTGTTTGAGTTCTCTGCACTGCTGACCTTTGCGATCCCCGGCACGGTGCTGGGCGTCAGCTACATCCTGGCCTTCAACGTGCCGCCGGTCGAGCTCACCGGCACCGGCCTGGTGATCGTACTGTGCTTTGTGTTCCGCAACCTGCCGGTGGGTGTGCGGGCTGGCACCGCGTCCTTCAAGCAGCTGGACAAGTCGCTGGACGAAGCCTCGGTGATGCTGCGCGCCAGCAGCATGACGACCCTGCGCAGGGTGGTGCTGCCGCTGCTGAAGCCGGCCCTGGTGGCCGCGCTGGTCTACAGCTTTGTGCGCTCCATGACCACCGTGTCGGCGGTGATCTTCCTGGTGACGGCCGAGTACGAACTGGCCACCACCTACATCATCGGCCGGGTTGGCAATGGCGACTACGGGGTCGCGCTGGCCTACTGCACGGTGCTGATT
Source organism: Rhodoferax sp. GW821-FHT07F03 (assembly GCF_059418745.1). Classification (NCBI taxonomy): domain Bacteria; kingdom Pseudomonadati; phylum Pseudomonadota; class Betaproteobacteria; order Burkholderiales; family Comamonadaceae; genus Rhodoferax; species Rhodoferax sp. GW821-FHT07F03. The sequence continues at coordinate 109,448 of NZ_JBWKQM010000003.1, read as the reverse complement.
CTGCTGATGTCCCTGGTCACGGCCTTGATCCAGTTTTTTGTCGGTGAACGCAAGCTCGGCCGCCGCACCGTCGGCGCCAACAAGTAGTCCATCGGCACCGCCCTCCCATCCCATTGACACATCCGAATCCAGGAAATTTACCCATGACCCAAGCAGGCATTGAATTCAAGAACGTAGGCAAACGCTATGGCGGCGAGCGCTCGCCACTGGTCGTCAAAGGCATCAGCTTCACGGTACCCAAGGGCACGTTGACCACGATACTGGGCCCCTCCGGCTGCGGCAAAACCACCACGCTGCGCATGATCGCCGGCCTGGAAACGCCCAGCTCCGGCCAGATCTTCATCGATGGCCGCGATGTAACCCACCTCGGCCCGGCCGAGCGCAATGTCAGCATGGTGTTCCAGAGCTATGCGCTGTTCCCCCACATGAGCGTGCTGGAGAACGTGGGCTACGGCCTGAGCGTCAGCGGCATCAAACCCGCCGAAATTCTGGAGCGTGCCCACGCAGCCATGTCCGCCGTGGGGCTCAATGGCTACGACGACCGCCTGCCCAGCGAGCTGTCGGGTGGGCAACAGCAACGGGTGGCGGTAGCCCGGGCCCTGGTGCTCGAGCCCTCGGTGCTGCTGTTTGACGAGCCCTTGTCCAATCTGGATGCACGGCTGCGGCGCTCCATGCGGGAAGAAATCCGCGGACTGCAGCAGCGCCTGGGCCTGACCGTGGCCTATGTGACGCACGACCAGAGCGAGGCCCTGGCGGTCAGCGACCAGATCATCGTCATGGACCAGGGCCTGGTGGCGCAGGCGGGTACGCCTTCGGACCTATACGAACGCCCCTGCAGCGAATTCGTGGCCGGCTTCATGGGCGAAGCCATGCTGTTCCCAGGCCAGGCGTTTGCAGATGGCAGCGTGCAAGTAGGCGCGTTGCGCCTGAATGCGCTCCACCCGGTGAAGCCGGGGCCCATCAAAGCCGCCATACGGCCTGAAGCCTGGACGGTTGGACTGCCCAGCGACGGCGGGCTGGCAGGCGTGATCGCCAAGAAAGCCTATCTGGGCAGCATCTACGAGCTGACGGTGGACACCGGCCTGGGCCCTATCTTTGTGGTTTCGTCGGACATCGTGTCGGACTGGAAGTTGGGCGATGCCGTGTCCCTGAGCCTGCCCGCCCGCGGCATCTCGGTCGTACCCGCCTGACGGCGCCAGCACACATCGGCTGAACATGCTTTATCCACGCCGGCGCACCATCGCGGCTTTGGCCGCCTGTTTCTCTGCACTGCTGTTGCCGATACCGGCGCAGTCCAAGCCCTCTACGGGCCTGGTGTTTGGTCTGATATCGCCCAGGGCCTCGGACGAAACGCGAACGCATTGGGAGCCGTTCGTGAAGCGACTGGGCCTGGCTGTCCAGCAAGCGATACAGCTCAAGATTTACGAAAGCCAGAGCGATATCGTCCAGGCCTTCATTGCCGGCGAAATCGACATTGCCTGGATGGGCAATTTCCCGGCGCTGGAGATCGTGGAAAGTGGTGTGGGCGAAATATTTGCCCAAATGGTCACGCAAGACGAAAGCGTTGGCTACAAGTCCATCTTGGTGGCGCAACGCGATAGCCCCGTGCAGACGCTGGAACAGGTGCTGCAGCAGGCCAAAAACCTGCGCTTCGGTGACGGCGATGCCAAAAGCACCTCCGGCTATCTGGTGCCGCTGTACTTCGCGTTCCATAAAAGCGGAATCAACAACCCCAAGGCGATCTTCCGCTCCGTGGAAGTCGGCAGCCACCAGCAAAACCTGAAGAAAGTGGCCCAAGGGGAGGTCGATGTAGCCACGGCCAACAACGAGGAGCTGGCCTTTTTCCAACGCGACTTTCCAGCCTTGGCGCGCAAGCTGAAGCTTGTCTGGGAATCCCCGCTCATACCGCAGTCGCCCCTGCTCTGGAAAAGCCATCTGCCGCCGGACTTGAAAAAAGCCATCCAGAAATTCGTGATCGGCTTTGGCGCCAACCCTGCGGAGAAGCAGATCCTGCTGGCCGTCAATGGTTTGTCCAGATTCAGGCTCTCCAGCAACCGGCAACTGGTACCGATCGCGGACCTGGAAATGTTCAAGACCCGCCAGGCCATTGAAAACGACAAGACACAGTCCAACGGTGAGCGCCAACAGCGCATCAACGCGGCCATTGAACGCGGCTCCCACCTGGAACTCCGCCTCAAACAGATCAACCCCTAGGCTCTGCCAACCAGGAAACACCGCGATGTCCTCTGCACACACCTCTTATTCCTCGATTGCGCGCCGCCTGGGGCTTGGCTTTGCGGCCGTTCTGGCACTTTTACTGACGGTCGCGGTGGTCAGCGGCCTGGGCATGCAGAGCATGGCCCAGCAGCTGGACCGCATCACCGAAGTGAACGCCAACAAGATCCGGCTGGCCCGGGACTTGATGGACAACATCAACGCCCTAGCCTTGCACGTGCGCAATGTCACCTTGTTCACCGACATGCAGCAGATCGACTCCGAAGTCAAACAAGTCGCCGAGGCCAAGTCGCGTTATGAGCAGACGCAGTCACACCTGGTCGCCGCCATGGCCACAGACGAGGAAAAAGCCGCCCTGCAAGAAGTTGTGCAGATCAGCCAGCAAGCACTCCCCTTGATCGACCAGGCCGTGAGCCAAGGCAGCAGCGGCGACAGCACGGCGGCAGTCACCACCCTGACCAGCACGGTGCAGCAAGAAGAAACGCTGTGGCGCCAAAAGGTGGCCCTGCTGGTGGATTTGCAGGACCAACTCTCTCTGGACGCATCCAGTCTGGCAAAAACCCATCAACGCCATACGCTGATCACCATGCTGGCCCTGGTAGTGGTGTCGCTGGCTCTGGGCGGCGTGATTTCTTGGCGCATCACGCTCAGCGTGACAGCGCCTATCCAACGTGCAGTAGTGGTAGCCGAGCGGATTGCCCAATGCGATCTGACATCCTCCATCGATGTCAGCAGCGCAGACGAAACGGGGCGCTTGCTGGAGGCCATTCGTTTGATGCAAGACCGCATGAAGTCGCTGGTGAGTGAAATCTCGCACTCCGCAGACTCCATTCAAAACGCAAGTTCGGAGGTGGCCATCGGCACCCAGGATTTAAGCATCCGGACCGAGCAGACCTCCAGCAACCTGCAGCATGCCGCCGCGTCCATGGCCGAGCTGACCGACACGGTACGCCTGAGCGTGGACGCTGCCCACAGCGCCAATCAGTTGGCAAGCTCCGCGGCTACGCTGGCTGCTCGGGGCGGGTCGGCGGTGCTGCGTGTGGTCTCCACCATGGACGACATCCAAGCCAGCTCCCGCAAGATATCCGACATCACCAGCGTGATTGACGGCATAGCGTTTCAAACGAATATCCTGGCGCTCAATGCGGCTGTGGAGGCGGCCCGCGCTGGCGAACAAGGGCGGGGATTTGCCGTGGTCGCCAGCGAGGTACGCAATCTTGCGGGACGCGCGGCGGAAGCAGCCAAAGAGATCAAGGGGCTCATTGCCGCTTCGGTGGAGAAGGTGCAAACGGGCACCACTCTGGTGGGCGACGCGGGTCACGCCATGCAGGACATCGTTGATTCCGTGCAGCGCGTCTCTCACATGATTGGCGAAATTTCAGCCTCGTCCAGCGCGCAATCCGCGGGGATTGAACTCGTCAATGGCGCGGTGGCTCAGCTGGACCAGATGACGCAGCAAAACGCCGCGCTGGTGGAACAGTCCGCAGCGGCGGCCGAGTCCCTGCAAGAGCAGGCCCGCCAGCTGACACGCATGGTGGGCCAGTTTCATCTTGGCGGCGAGTCCCATGCCCACCGCCCTGTACTGGCTCGTCTGGCGGCACCGGGTTGAAGCGCGCAATCGCAAATGCTATTTAATTAATAGCTGCCAGCGCAGCTAATATCTGCGCTAGAGCCATTTTTCTTATACGTCGCGCTCTGGCAAATGTGAAAGGAGCCGACGCGTTTCTTCGGGGCAGTCTTGGCTTTTGTGGCGATTGCCGTAGTATCGAACCACATGGATGCCAAGCATCCCAACGGAGACAAACGATGACACGTGTTCGTGTTGAAGGCTTCACTATCTCGCTAGACGGATACGGCTCTGGTCCGCAGCAGGACATCCACAACCCACTGGGGTTGGGCGGAACCGAACTGCACCAGTGGCTGCTCCCTACCCGCACATTCCAGCGCGCCCTGTTCGGCAATGACGACGGCACGACCGGGGTGGACGAGGACTTCGCCGCCCGTGGCTTTCAAAACGTGGGGGCCTGGATTCTGGGACGGAATATGTTCGGCCCCATCCGTGGCGCCTGGCCGGACAACGACTGGAAGGGCTGGTGGGGAGACAGCCCGCCATACCACGTGCCCGTCTTCATCCTGACCCACCATGCGCGCGCGTCCATCACGATGGAAGGCGGCACGACCTTCCACTTCGTCACCGGCGGTATCCACGAAGCGCTCACCCGCGCACGCGAGGCGGCTGCCGGCAAGGACGTGAGGATCGGCGGTGGGCCAGACACCATTCGTCAGTATCTGCGTGAGGGCCTGATCGACGAACTGCACATCGCCATAACGCCGGTCCTGCTCGGCCAGGGAGAAGCGCTGTTCACAGGGCTGGACTTGCGGAGCCTGGGATACGCATGCGTTGAATCCGTGGCGTCGGAGAAAGCCACGCATGTCGTGCTGCGGCGCTTAAGCGCTCCCTGAAGGCGATGCTTCTGACAAGCCGCAGTTTTGGCTCGCACGTCGGTACCAGTTTTTCGAAATTTGCATTGCCGCTTTCGAGATTGGCGAAGGACGGCCATGAGCCCGTTGCAGTCTTTCGTTTTTACTAGCAGGGGTATATACCCCACCTTCACCGGCACGAGATGGGATTAACGGGATACAACAGACCCGTTTTCACTTTTGGCAACAGCCAAAGCCGCATGAACTATGGCGTTGTCCCAAACTTGGCGTTTGGTGATGTTGGGGCAGAAGTACTGCGCCCAATGGGCCTGGGGACAAAATCAGCTGCATTACATCCCTTGCTGCAGTCTGGAAAATGTGATGTCGGCAGTTGCTCTGGCGGCGGCCCGCCAGGTGGCGTCTGTTGAACGAGGGGTTGCTTGCCATTCGTGGTCGGGGGAGGGAATCGCACCGGCACTTTCGTGCGCAAGGCCTCGACCAATGCGGGGCTGGGAAATTGCGTGCTGCAGGGAGTGACTTGTTGGGATTCCAGGACGATTCGTTGCTCGCCGATCCTGAAGTTGGGGACACCGCACTGGGTGGTGACAGGTTTGGCTGAGAAGACTGTCCCTTTCTTCGAGCCCTTAAACGACTCCAAGACTTTAAACGTAACGTGATCACTAGGTGTAAAGCTTTCCACACGGGCAAGCACGATAAGTTCATTTCTCTCGTACACAACGCCCACCACAGACGCTAGAAGATCTGGAGTCGGGCAATCACAAGACCAAGCACTCGCCGAGGCGAACAGAGACGTGAACACGACCAACGCTGTTTTTACGAGTTCGCGCGTTGCTGGGCGTGAAATCTTCTCGCCATATACCGAGCAGCGGTAGCCGCCTATCTCCCCTGTCTCAAATTCTGCCAGCGGCATATTTGCCCCAAAAACCTCAGTATCACCGATGCGGCCCGAATGCACAGCCACCCGGCAAGGGGATGGGGTCACCTCATCGAAGTGTTGCGGCTTTCAAGCCGAGCACGGGCAAATGCAATCATTAGCTGTACGCGCCAAGTTCGATTTGCGCCGCGCGCCGCTTGTCGATAGACAACATCGGCCTCATGGGTCTTTCCGGCTGATCGCGATACAGCAAACCATGTAGATAACAGCTTTTCAGATGGTGTCATGATGGCTCCAAGGTTGAAAGTGCCCATCATGAAGGGGCGCCCTCGCAAATGCATCAGGCGAATTTTCTAACCCCAAAACTAGAGTGCTAGATGAAAATTCACCTCTTGACATACGTTCTGCCGGCAACGGGGATGGGAATTGCCCCATGACCCGAAAGACTGCTCTTGGCCGCATTCTGCCCCACGCCGGTTGCCTTCAGTGGACCCTTTTCAGACATTCCGTTTCTGCTGAGCAGTCACTAGAACAAGTTGCTCTAGTTGATGTTTTGTCCAGGGAAATTACTCCGAAGACTTCGCGGATGACCAACTTTTTTGAACTATCAGGATAGCCGCTGCCACCAATAGCAATGTCGTCGACCCAAATACCAGAAAGACAAAAACGCCGCCCTTTCCTGAGAGAAGTCCAATAGCGTCCAGAAGCCAATAGGTGGCGAAAAGCACACCAAACAACACTAGCCACATGGGCCGCGTTACAGTATCGGGAGACCGCTCTCTACCCTGTTCGGCAACGTCCGAACACATGGGGCGCGGTACAGCATCAGGAGACCGATCTCTACCCTGTTCAGCAACGCCCGAAGATGTGAGCTGCCAACGAAAAGTCTTGAAGTACCAGATGCAGCCCAACCAACAGGAGAACGCAAGGCCAATATTCATTGGCGAAGCTGATTTGACCGCAAGAACAGAGACGGTCGAGGCAAGCGCTGCACCAACGAGCATGCATGCTACAAACGAAATTCGATATCTCAGCAACAGAATACGTTGGCTCAATTGACTTAGCTCCTAGGTGACCGCTTCTGGCCGAGGCTGTGTGAAAACAGAAATCGTATCAGCGCATTCCGGCGGCTTGGCTGACACTGGTTCGGGTCAGTCCCCAAACTGCATGACAGCCAAACCACTGCCACTTACTTCTCCGCCTGCTTCACCGACTCCGCCATGTCGATAGAGATCTTGTTCAAGGCCTCGTCCACGCTCATTTCACCCACGATGGCCTGGGTTACCCGGGTCACGGTGGGCAGCATGATGGCGCGGTTGTACTTGTAGCCCTGGAACTGGTAGGCGGCTGGGGACAAGCGGGGCACCTCGCTGGTGAACACACCCAGCGCCGCCTTCACCGCGGGCGAGGCGGTGTAGCTCACACCTTTTTGGGCCAGGCCAGCGTGGGCCGGGATGTTCTCGGTCTTGGTGGTGAACTCGGCGTAGTTGGCCTCCTGGGCCAGAAAGTCCAGGAACTGGCCCACTTCCTTGGGCGACTTGGTGCCCTTGATGGCCACAAAAGCCGGCCCGCCGGGGATGCCGGTGCAGGCCGCCACGCCACAGGGGTTGGGCACGGCCACCCAGTCAAAACTCTTGCCGATCTGCGCCTCCATGCGGCGGATCTGCCAGGAGCCCGACAGGTACACCACGATGCGGCCGTTCTTGAATTCCTCGAACGCGTCGCGGTAGGTCGAGCCGCCGGCGCCGCCCCACACCTCCTTGGGCATGGTGCCGTCCTTGTGCCAGGCGACAAACTTCTGCACCGTGGTCTTGTAGCCATCGTCCAGAGCCAGCTGGCCCTTGGCATCGAAAATCTTGGCGCCATTGCTGATGGCCGCGCCCACAAAGCGGTGGCCAGAGCGGTCCCAGGCCATGGCGGCCGGGGTTTCTGTGGCCTTGGCCACCTTGCGCGCGGCATCGGCCCAGGCGTCCCAACTGGCCTTGGGGCCAGGCAACGGGATGTTGGCCTGCTCGAACAGCGTCTTGTTCACAAAAGGGCCGGTCACGGTGAGCTGCGTCACCATGCCGTAAATGCCTTTGTCGCTGGCGTTAGGCCGCATCCACGGCAGGGTGCGGCCAAAGTTGCGCTCCCAGTAGGCGGGGTCTTTAACGTAGGGGCGGATGTCCAGGTAGTACTTGGACAGCCCCCCCAGGTCCGCCACGCGCGCAATATCCGGCCCCTGGCCGGTGGCCAGCTGTACCGGCAGCTGCTCCACCACGGTCTTGTAGGGCACTTTGTCCAGGTTCACCTTGGTGCCGGGGTTCTGCGCTTCAAAGCGTTTAATGAGTTCAGCGGTGACGTCGCACTCGTTGCCATCCTGGTAGCACTGGACCCGGATATCGGCAGCCGCCGCCACGCCACCGGCACCGGCACCGGCCAGCAACAGCGCTAGCAAGGAGGGGCGGAATGCGAACGCCATTGCAGCGCGAGAGCAACGAGGTGTATTCATGATGATGTGAAGAAAGGTGGGAGTAATACAAAAGAGACGATCATCGCAGTTTGCAAAGTCTTGATTGCTTATATACAAAGACCTGGATTGCTCTAAGAGCGTGTTCACGATGGGCCAAATCAAACCGACTAAAGTACAGGCCATGCATGAAGTTCCCCACGTAGTTCTGTGCGAAGGCTGCGATGCTGCGTACCCCCAGCCCCGGCTGCAACCGCAGCAGATCGCCCAGTGCCCGCGCTGCGGCACCGAGCTGGACCGCCACACCGGCAGCCAGTCGCAGCGCCTGCTGCCCCTGGCGATCGCCGGGCTGCTGATGTTTGCCGTGGCCAATCTATTCCCCATCGTCGAAATGGTGCTGGCCGGCCAACACAGCGAAACCACCCTGCTGGGTGCGGTCATGGTGCTCACCGGCGAAGACATGACCAGCGTGGCCCTGCTGGTGCTGGCCACCACCATGGTGTTTCCGCTGCTGCAATTGCTGATCCTGATTTATGTGCTGGTGCCGCTGGCGGGCCAGCGCAAGCCGCTGGGCTTTGCCTGGCTGGTACGCGTGCTGCAGTCGCTGCAGCCCTGGGGCATGGTCGAAGTGTTCATGCTCGGGGTGCTGGTGGCCATCGTCAAGCTCAGCAGCTCTGCCGAGGTGATCGTCGGCCCGGCCCTGGGTGCATTTGTGGCGCTGACCGTGCTGCTCACCGCCCTGCTGTCGTTCCAGCCGCGCAATCTCTGGCATATGGCCTTTGCCGCAGCGGCGGAGCCGGACGCATGAGCGCACCCAGCACGCCCCCCACCGGCAGCAGCCTGGGCCTGACCGCCTGCCACCATTGCGGTACCGTGTGGAAGGACGCCAGCAACGGCAGCCGCTGCAGCCACTGCGGCACCGCCCTGCACCAGCGCAAAGCCCATAGCCTGCAGCGCACCTGGGCCCTGCTGCTGGCAGCGCTGGTGATGTACATCCCGGCGAATATGCTGCCGGTAATGGTCAGCAGCAGCCTGATCAAAACCCAGACCGACACCATCCTCAGCGGCGTGATCTACTTTTGGGTTACCGGCGCCTGGGGCCTGGCGGTGGTGGTCTTCGTGGCCAGTTTCATCGTGCCGCTGTTCAAGCTGGCGGCCTTGCTGCTGCTGGTCATAACCGCGCAACGCCGCAGCAGTTGGCGGCGCAGCGAGCGCACCAAGCTGTACCGCATCGTCGAGCTGATAGGCCGCTGGTCCATGCTGGACGTGTTTGTGGTGACGCTGATGGCCGGTGTGGTGCGCATCGAAGGCTTTGCCGAAATCACCGCGGGCATAGGCATTGCTGCATTCGCCGCCGTGGTGGTGCTGACCATGCTGGCGGCACTCAGTTTCGACCCCCGCTTGATCTGGGACGGCGCGGATGCTCCAGCCCCAACGGTACACATTTCAGAACCAATCCCCGCAGACAATCCACCGCATGGCCAACACTCCCAGTCCTGACACCCCGCCCGACCTGCCCACGCCCGTGGTGCGCCGCAGCCGCGAATGGCTACCCTCGCTGATCTGGCTGATCCCCATCGTGGCCGCGCTGGTCGGCCTGACCCTTGTGGTCAAGACCGTGCTGAGCCGCGGGCCGCAAATCCAGATCAGCTTCGCCACAGCCGAAGGTCTGGTGGCTGGCAAAACCAAGGTCAAGTACAAAGAGGTGGACATAGGCGCCGTCACCGCCATCACCTTGGCCGAAGACCGCTCGCGCGTGCTCGTCACCGTGCAGCTGCAAAAGGAAGCCAAGAGCTTCACCGCCACCGACACCCGGTTCTGGGTGATACGCCCGCGCCTGGACGCGGCCGGCGTCAGCGGCCTGGGCACGCTGCTGTCGGGTGCCTATATCCGCGCAGATGCGGGTGCCTCGGACGACACCAGCAGCAAGTTCACGGGGTTGGAAGCGGCACCCATCGTGACCCGCGACTCGGCGGGCCGGCAGTTCGAGCTGCATGCCAGCAATATCGGCTCGCTGGACGTCGGCTCGCCGCTGTACTTTCGGCGCATCAAGGTCGGCCAGGTGGCGGCTTACGCGCTGGACCCCGACGGCAAGGGCGTGACGCTGCGGGTGTTTGTGAACACGCCGTATGAAAAGTTTGTGGGTGCCAACACCCGCTTCTGGCATGCCAGCGGCGTGGACGTGGAAGTCAACTCCAGCGGCTTCAAGGTGCGCACCCAGTCGCTGGCCACGGTGGTGACAGGCGGCATTGCCATGCAGGCGCCGGACGACCAGCCCGGCCCACAGGCCACCGAGAACACCAGCTTCGCTCTGGCCGAGGACGAAACCCACGCCATGAAGGCGCCAGACGGCCCGGCGCGCACCGTGCTGCTGCATTTCAACCAGTCCTTGCGCGGCCTGGCGCCCGGCGCGACGGTGGACTTCCGCGGTGTGGTGCTGGGCGAGGTCAAATCCATAGGCGTGGAGTTCAACAAGGCCCAGCGTGAATTCAGCATGCCGGTATTGGTCGAGGTCTACCCCGACCGGCTGCGCAGCGACGTCCAGGTCGACTCCGAGAAGCGCCTGCAAGAGCTGGTGGACAAGGGCCTGCGCGCCCAGCTGCGTACCGGTAACCTGCTGACCGGCCAGGTCTATGTGGCGCTGGACTTCTTCCCCAAGGCCGCGCCCGCCAGACTGCGGGTGGTGGATGGCACGGTGGAACTACCGACCCAAGCCAACAGCCTGGACGAACTGCAGACCCAGATCGCGGAAATCGTCGCCAAGATCAACAAAGTGCCTTTCGAGCAGCTGAGCAATGACCTGCACAAAACCCTGACCAGCCTGGACGGCACGCTAAGCAATGCCGAGCAACTGGTGAAAAACCTGAACCAGGACGTAGCCCCCGAAATCACCGCCGCCATGAAGGACGTGCGCAGCACCCTGGCCACCGCCAACAAGGCGCTGGGCTCGGCCGACCGCGCGCTGTCCGACGACGCGCCACTGCAACAAGACCTGCGCCAGACCCTGCGCGAGGTGAACCGCGCCGCCGCATCCGTGAAGGTGCTGACCGACTACCTGGAGCGCCACCCCGAGTCGCTGCTGCGTGGCAAATCCGAGGAAAAGAAATGAAGACGACCACCCTGCTGGCCCCGATGGCCATGGCAGTCGCGCTATCCGCCACCCTGGCAGGCTGCGCCAGCGCCCCGCCGGTGCACTATTACAGCCTGAGTGGCACACTGCCCGCCCCTACCTCGACCAGCAGCAAGCCGCTGCTGGTCGAGCTGCAACCACTGGCCCTGCCTGAACGCCTGGCGCGACCGCAGATGGTGGTGCGCACCGCCAGCGGGCAGCTGGAGATACTGGACCAACACCGCTGGTCAGCACCGTTCAACACCGAGCTGCGCGACGCGCTGGCCGCCGGCATCACCCAGCCGCTGGGCGCCATCGACGTATCCAACGGCGGGCGCCTGGCCGGCCAGCCGGTGTACCGCGTGGCCGTGCAGCTACGCCAATGGGAGGCGGTGGAAAACAGCCGTATTGAGGCCAGCTTCAGCTGGACCATCCGCCGATCCGACGATGCCCGCAACCTGGCCTGCCAGTGGAGCCAGTCCGAACCCGTGGGCCTGGGCACCGAGGCCCTGGCACAAGGTGCACAACGCCTGACCGCCCGCGCCGCGCAAAGCATGGCAGCCGCCCTGGCGGCACTGGATGCAGACGCCAGTGCCAAATGCCCAACATAGCGCTTGCTATGCTTTAAATAGCTGCCTGCGCAGACAATATCTGCGCCAGCGGCCATTTTCATCACCAATACTATTACACCGACTCTGGCGGAAGCGAGCCCGCCAGGGCCAGCGTCAGGTGCTTTAAAAATGCCTGGGCCGCCTGTGACAAGCTGTGGCCCACGGCGGTTTGCACCTCCACATTACGCAGGTCCAGACTGCGGTCCCGGATGCGCACGCTGGCCAGCTCCTGGCGGACCGCCTGGTAGCGCACCGATATCTCCCCCGAGATCGTGACGCTGTCCGGATGGTGCCGCAAAATGCCCTCCAGGCTGCTGAAGTAGCTGCTGGTCACCACCGGCTCCACCCGCAAACCTTGCAGGCTGCAGGCCAGGTCGAACAGCTGGCGCACCGTGGTGTTGGACTCTGGCAGTACCAAAGGGTAGGCCAGTACCTGCGACAGACTGACGCTTTTGAACTGCGCCAGCGGATGGCCGAAACGCACGGCCGCCATCACGGGCGAGGGTTGCCTATGCTCCACCCGGATGCCACTTTCGGCCTGGCGGCTCATGGTGATGCCAATGTCGGCGTCGCCCAGCAGGATGCGGCGCGTGCATTCACTTGGAGGGTGCACCCCCAGGTGGAACTGGATGCCCGGGTGTTGCAGCAGAAATTCGCTGATCACCTTGGGTATGAATTCCGCTGCAAAGCCCTCGTTGCTCACCAGCCTGACGCGCCCACGCTGCATGCCCTGCAAGGCCTGTATGTCGTGCACCACGCGCTCCGAGTCATGGGCCAGCTTGAGGGCATGCACGGCCAGCACCTCGCCCGCAGCGCTGGGCACCATGCCGCGCGGATGGCGGTCAAACAGGGGGATGCCGAACAAGTCTTCCAGATGGGTGATCTGGCGGCTGATGGCCGAGCCGGCCACGTTCAGGCGCTGCGAGGCCTCGGCAATCGAGCCGGTGCGCACCACCTCCAGGAAATAGCGCAGCGCCGTGTCTTGCAACTGCTTGGCGATCAAAGGAGGGTGGTTCATGCGCATTGGTCCATTGCCATTTAGGCAACGGAATCATACGTAATCTATAAGGATTCGAATGCACCTGCGGTCTGCTTCTTGCACAAGAATGGGAAAACCAACCCACGCCACCAAGAAAGACTTTGAAATGAAGCAGTTAATCTCCACCATGGTGCATCACACAAGCCTGGCCCTCGCCATCGGCATCGCCAGCACGGCCGCGCATGCGGGCAAGGCCAACGATACCTTGGTCTACGCGTCAGACAACGAGGTTGAAAACGTGAGCCCGTACCACAACAATATGCGCGAGGGCGTGGTGCTGGCCAATATGGCGTGGGACACACTGATTTATCGCGACCCAACCACGGGCGAGTTCAAGCCCCAGCTGGCCACCGCGTGGAAGTGGGAATCACCCACGGCGATTTTGCTCACCCTGCGCCAGGGCGTGACCTTTCACAACGGCGATAAATTCAGCGCCGACGACGTGGCCTACACCTTCAATGTGGTGACCGCCCCGGAAGCCAAAATCGCCACCCGCCAAAACACCGGCTGGATCAAAAACGTAGACAAGCTGGGCGACTACCAGGTGCGCATCAATCTGAAGGCGCCCTTCCCCGCTGCACTGGACTACCTGGCCGGCCCCACGCCCATCTACCCCGGTGCCTACATGAAAAAGGTGGGCCTGGAGGGCTATAGCAAAGCCCCCATCGGTACCGGTCCGTACAAAATTTCCGCCGTGGTCCCCGGCCAGGGCGTCACCATGGTCAAGAACCCCAGCTACTTCAAGGACAGCCCGCTCGGCCAGCCCAAGATAGGCACCATCAAATTTGTGGTGATACGCGACCCCGAAGCGCGTGCCGCGCAGCTGATGACAGGCGCCGTGGACTGGATCTGGCGGGTGCCGTCGGACCAGGCTGAGTCGCTCAAGTCCATGCCCAATACCTCGGTGTTGAGCGGCGAAACCATGCGCATTGGATTTCTGACCATGAATGCCAACGGCACCACGCCCGAGGCCCTGCCGTTCAAAGATGTGCGTGTGCGCCAAGCGGTCAACCTGGCCATCAACCGCAAGGGTCTGGCCGACAGCCTGGTGCGCGGCGGCAGCCAACCGGTGTTTGCGCCCTGCTTCCGCACCCAGTTTGGCTGCGATACCGAGAAAGTGGTGAAGTACAGCTACGACCCCGCCAAGGCCAAGGCCCTGCTGGCCGCGGCCGGCTACCCCAACGGCTTTGATACCGATCTGTGGGCCTACCGCGAGCGCGAATATGCCGAGTCGATGGTGGGTGACCTGCGCAAGATTGGCATCCGCGCCCGCCTGCATTTTGTGCAATACCCAGTGCTGCGCACCGAGGTGTATTCGGGCCGCGCACCACTGACCTTCCAGGCCTGGGGCTCCTTCTCCATCAACGATGCGTCGGCCTTTGTCGGCAACTTCTTTGAAGGCGGCCCGGACGACACCAGCAAAGACCCGCAAGTAATTGCACTGCTGCAAACCGCCGATGCCTCCATGGACAAGGTCGAGCGCAAGAAAAAGTATGCGCAGGCCCTGCAACGCATCAGCGAGCAGGCCTATATGGCGCCGCTGTTCTCCTACTCGACCAACTATGTGTTCACGCAGGACCTGAAGTTCAGCGCCCAAGCGGATGAGCTGCCCCGTTTCGTCCAGGCCAGCTGGAAATAAGCCGTAGCCAGGCATGCCGCCGCCGAGGCGGGCCTGGTCTTGTGCCTCTATTCACACTTATCGGGCATACCCATGCTGCAATACATCTTTCGCCGCCTGCTGGTGGCCATGAGCGTCATGCTGACGGTCGCCGTCGTCAGCTTCATGCTGCTCCATCTGTCGGGCGACCTGGCAGCCGCCATCGCCGGGCCGGAAGCGAACTCGGCCGCAATTGAAGAAGTCCGCATCCAGTATGGACTCAACCGTCCCATCACCCTGCAATTTGTGGACTGGCTGTGGTCGGCGGCGCACCTGGATTTCGGGCGCTCGTTTTTCTTCCAGAACACCGTGATGGAACTCATAGGCGAGCGCCTGCCCATCACCCTGAAACTGGGCGGCATTGCCTTGCTGCTGGCGGTGTCCGTCGCCATACCGCTGGGTGTGCTGGCCGCCGTCTACCGCGACACATGGATTGACCGACTGGCGCTGATGGTGGCCGTGGTGGGCCAGGCCATGCCGAACTTCTGGTTCGCGCTGACGCTGATCCTGGTGTTCGCCGTGGGTCTGCACTGGCTGCCGGTCGCGGGCAACACCACCTGGCAACACTTCGTGCTGCCTGCAGTCGCGCTGGGCTACTACGCCATGCCGTCGCTGATGCGCCTGACCCGCGCCGGCATGCTGGACGTGCTGGGCGCGGACTACATCCGCACCGCACGCGCCAAGGGCCTGAGCCCGGCACGCGTGATCTTCAAGCACGCGCTGCGCAACGCCATCATCCCCGTGGTGGCCCTGGCGGCGGTGGAGCTCGGCTTCATGCTGGGTGGCTCGGTGGTCATCGAGTCGGTGTACTCCATGCAAGGCCTGGGACAGCTGGCCTGGGACTCCATCTCGCGCAACGACTACCCGGTGGTCCAGGCCGTGGTGCTGATCATTGCCGTGTTCTACATCGGCCTGACGTTTCTGGCCGACGTGTTCAACGCCGCGCTCGATCCCCGTATGCGTACCCGTTAGCCCCCAGAGGAACACAGCATGACATCCTCCACCCTTTCCGCTCCCGCCAAGGGACTGGCGCTGCCCTTGCCGCCCACACCCGCTTGGCGGCGCAGCCTGCAGCGCGTGCTGGGCCACCGGAGCCTGACATTGGGCAGCATCCTGCTGGGCCTGGCGGTGATTGCCGCCCTGTTTGCCCCCTGGCTCAGCCCGCACGACCCCTATGCCCAAGACGTCAGCCAACGCCTGATACCGCCGTTCTGGCATGCCAAAGGCAGCTGGGAACATGTGCTCGGCACCGACAAGCTGGGCCGCGACTACCTCAGCCGCCTATTGTTCGGCGCGCGGGTGTCGCTCACCATCGGAGTGGTCACCGCCCTGGTGGCGGGGCTGATAGGTGTCACCATGGGCGTGCTGGCCGGCTACTTCGGTGGCCGTGTGGATGCGGTGGTGAGCTACATCATCACCACCCGCCTGGCCATGCCTGTGGTGCTGGTGGCACTGGCAACAGCCTCGCTGGTGGGCGGCTCGCTGCAGGTGGTCATCGTGTTGCTGGGGCTCTTGCTGTGGGACCGCTTTGCCATCGTCACGCGCTCGGCCACACAGCAGCTGCGCGATGCCGAATTCATCGCCGCCGCCAAGTCATTGGGCGCCTCCACGCCCTACATCCTGCTGCGCGAGCTGCTACCCAACCTGATGGGGCCGCTTACCGTGGTGGCCACCCTGGAGATGGCGCACGCGATTCTGCTGGAGTCCACCCTGTCGTTCCTGGGCCTGGGCGTGCAGCCACCCACACCCTCCTGGGGCCTGATGGTGGCGGAAGGCAAGGCCTATATGTTCTTCCAGCCCTGGGTGATTCTGGTGCCGGGCGTGGTGCTGGCGCTGCTGGTGCTGGCCATCAACCTGGTGGGCGACGGCCTGCGTGACCTCACCGCCCCCGACGGTCGCAACTGAAGAAAGCCATCATGGAAACTCTGTTAGACGTTAAAAACCTGCGCGTGGACCTGCCCACCCCCAACGGCATGCTGCATGCCGTGCGTGGCATAGACCTGCAGGTGCAGCGCGGTGAAATGCTGTGCCTGGTGGGTGAATCAGGCTGCGGCAAATCCATGACCTCACTGGCGCTGATGGGCTTGCTGCCCCGCAAAGCCCAGCGCAGCGCCGACCACATCCGCTTCGATGGCATCGACCTGCAAACCCTGCCAGAGCGGCAGGTAGCCGCATTGCGCGGCGCGCGCATGTCCATGATCTTCCAGGAGCCGATGACCGCGCTCAACCCCTCCTACACACTGGGCGACCAGTTGTGCGAGGCCTTGCGGGCGCACCGCAAGGTCAGCGTGGCGCAGGCCCGCGAACGCGCGGTCTACCTGCTGGAGCGGGCAGGCGTGCCGCAGGCAGCCGATCGCTTGCGGCAGTACCCGCACCAACTGTCCGGCGGGCTGCGCCAGCGCGTGGTGATTGCCATGGCCTTGATGTGCGAGCCCGACCTGATCATTGCGGACGAACCCACCACCGCGCTGGACGTGACCATCCAGGCGCAAATCCTGCGCCTGATACGCGAGCTGCAAAAAGAGTTTGGCACCGCCGTGGTCTTTATCACCCACGACCTGGGTGTGGTGGCGCGCATTGCCGACCGCGTGGCGGTGATGTACGCCGGTGAGGTGGTAGAGACAGCACCCGTGGCCGAGCTGTTTGCCCATCCCAGCCACCCCTACACACGCGGCCTATTGAACTGCATACCCGTGCGTGGCAAAACCCTGCCGGGCAGCCACCTGCAAGCCATTCCTGGCGTGGTGCCCAGCCTGGTGGGCGAGGTGCAAGGCTGTGCCTTTGCCAACCGTTGCCCCCAGATCCAAGCCGCCTGCAGCCACAGCGTGCCCTACGCCCTGCTGCCGGGCCAACACGCCGTGCGCTGCGTTGCAGCCACGCCCTACCCCACACTGGCAGAGGCTGCATGATGCGCAAGACACCAACACCGCCCGTGACCGGCAGCGAAGACATTGCGCTGGAGCTGTGCGCACTAAACCGCGTGTTCAAACTCAAGCGCGGGTTGTTCAGCGCCCCGGGTGAAATCAAGGCCGTCAACAACGTATCGCTGCGCATACGCAAGGGCGAAACGCTGGGCCTGGTGGGTGAATCCGGCTGCGGCAAAAGCACCTTGGCCAAGATGCTGCTGGGGCTGATGGAGCCCAGCTCGGGCAACGTGCTGGTCAACGGCCGCGAAATCGACCCCAGCCAGCGCCGCGCCCTGGCCCGCCATATCCAGCCCATCTTCCAGGACCCGTATTCGTCGCTCAACCCGCGCCGCACCGTGGCCGACATCGTGCGCGTGCCACTGGCGTTGCACCAGGTAGGCAGCACGCAGGAGCAGGAGCGCAAGGTGCGAGACATGCTGGACCTGGTGGGCATGCCCGAGCGCACCCACAAGCAGTACCCCAACCAGCTCTCTGGTGGCCAGCGCCAGCGGGTGGCCATTGCGCGGGCACTGGTGTTGCGCCCGGATATTCTGGTGTGCGACGAACCTACGTCGGCGCTGGATGTATCGGTGCAAGCGCAGATTTTGAATCTGCTGCTGGACCTGAAAGCCGAGTTTGGCTTGACTTACTTCTTCATCAGCCACGACCTGGGCGTGGTGGAGCACCTGGTAGACCGCGTGGCCGTAATGCACAAGGGCTCCATCGTGGAGCTGGGCAGCCGCGAGCAGATCTTCAGCCGACCCGAACACCCCTACACCCGCATGCTGCTGGCATCTGCGCTGACGCCAGAGCCCGGCCTGGGCATTCCCGACATCGCCCGCGAAGCCATCGCCTAAGACCTTATTTGACCTTACCCGATAGAAAGATTTCCCATGAGTCGCAACCAAGCCCTGGCACAAACGCTCGCCTATTTTGACGATGGACATTTCCAGAAAACGCTGGAACGCCGCGTCGCCTACAAGACCGAAAGCCAGGACGCAGCCAGCGGCCCCATCCTGCACGCCTATCTGCAAGAGGAGATCACTCCCACGCTGGAAAGCATGGGCTTCAGCTGCCGCATCGTGGCCAACCCCTTGCCCGGCAAAAGCCCTTTTCTGTTCGCCGAACGCATCGAGCCGGGCGCCAGCTGCACCGTACTGACCTACGGCCATGGCGACGTGGTGCGCGGCTACGATGCGCAGTGGCGCGCGGGCCTGAGCCCCTGGAAGATCGTGGTGGACGGCAATCGCTGGTACGGCCGTGGCACGGCGGACAACAAGGGCCAGCACACCATCAACCTCACCGCGCTGGAGCAGGTGCTGGCCGTGCGCGGCGGGCGCCTGGGCTACAACGTCAAGATCATTCTGGAAATGGGCGAAGAGGACGGCTCGCCCGGCCTGAAAGAAGTCTGCGAACTGCACCGCGACGCCCTGGCCGCCGACCTGTTTCTCGCCTCCGACGGACCCCGCGTGTCGGCCTCGCGCGCCACCCTGTTCCTGGGCTCGCGTGGTGTCTTCAACTTCAACCTGTCGCTGAATCTGCGCGACGGCGGCCACCACTCGGGTAACTGGGGCGGCCTGCTGCGCAACCCCGGCATCCGGCTGGCGCATGCCATTGCCAGCCTGATAGACGCACATGGGCGCATCCTGGTGCCCGGACTGCTGCCCAAAGAAATCCCCGAGAGCGTGAAAAAAGCGCTGCAAGACATCGAGGTCGGCGGTGGCCCGAACGACCCCGAGATCGACCCCCACTGGGGCGAGCCCGGCCTGAGCAGCACTGAGCGCGTGATCGGCTGGAACAGCCTGGAAGTGCTGGCCTTCACCACCGGCAACCCCGCCATGCCCGTACACGCCATCCCCCACACAGCCCGCGCCCACTGCCACATCCGTTTTGTGGTGGGCAGCGATGTGGCCCACTTCCTGACGCATATCCAGGAACATCTGCTGGCCCATGGCTTTGACGATGTGGAAGCCACCCTGGGCGACGCCTTCATGGCGGCTACGCGGCTGGACCCCGACAACCCCTGGGTGCGCTGGAGCATGGCCTCCATCCAGCGCAGCACCGGCAACCGCCCGGCACTGCTGCCCAACCTGGGCGGCTCGCTGCCCAATGACGTGTTCGCCGAGACACTGGGCCTGCCCACGCTGTGGGTGCCTCACTCCTACCCCGCCTGCTCACAGCACGCCCCAAATGAACACATCCTGGTGGACACCACGCGTGAATCGCTGCAGGTCATGGCCGGCCTGTTCTGGGACCTGGCCGAACAAGGCGCTGCCGTGATGCAGGAATGCGTATGAGCGGGCAAATGACCAACACAACCAACGCAGCAGTCGCCTGGCTCGCAGACCAGCGCCCTGCGATGCAGGAAGCACTGGGCACGCTGGTGAATATCGACTCCGGCAGTTATGACAAGGCCGGCACCGATGCCGTAGCCCAAACCATGGCGGGCTGGCTGAACGCTGCGGGCATGGCCACCGAGCACCGCAGTGCCATGGCCGACGGCGACGTGTTGCTGGCCCATCTGCCCGGCGCCAACCCCACGGCCGCACCGGTCGTGCTCATGGGCCACCGCGACACCGTATTCCCCACCGGCACCGTGGCGCAACGGCCCTGGCGGGTGGAGGGCGATCTGGGCTACGGCCCGGGCGTGGCCGATATGAAGTCCGGCCTGGTGCTGCAGTGCTTTGTGATGATGGCGCTGCAAAAGCTGCCGCCGCTGCCCTTCCCGTTGAGAGGCCTGTTCACGGCGGATGAAGAAATCGGCTCGCAAAACGGGCGCATCGCCATCGAGGCCCATGCGCGCGGCGCGCATGCCGTGTTCAACTCCGAGCCCGGCCGCGTCAGCGGCAACCTGGTCACCGAACGCAAAGGCGGCGCCACCTTTGTCATCGACGTCACCGGCCGTGCCGCGCATGCCGGGGTCAACCACGCCGACGGTGCTAGCGCCATCGCTGCGCTGGCCCATCTGGTCATCGCGCTGCACGCACTCACCGACTACAGCACCGGCATCACCACGAATGTGGGCCTGGTCAGCGGCGGCATGTCCACCAACACCGTGGCACCCAGCGCCCAGGCCAAGCTGGATGTGCGCTTTCGCACCCTGACGGAACGCGAAGCGGTGTTTGCCAAAATCCAGGCCCTGGTTGCCCAGCCGCCCCAGGTGCCCGGCACCCAGGTGCGCATCACGCAAACCTCAGAGTCCATGCCGTTTGAGCTGCACTCCAGCCAGGAGCTGATGCAGCGCTACCAGCACAGCGCCGCCCTCATCGGCTTCACGGTATCCGGCGAGGCCACCGGCGGCTGCTCGGACGCGGGCCTGACCGGCTCGCTGGGCGTACCCACCCTGTGTGGCGTGGGCCCGGTCGGCGGCAAGGCGCATACCGACGCGGAATACTGCCACCTGGACACGCTGGTGCCACGCGCCCAGGCGCTGGTCCACACCATCCTGGCTTTGGTAGAGTCCGCGTAACGCTACGCTTTTAATAGCTGCTTGCGCAGATATTACCTGCGCCAGAGCCCAATTTGGCTATATAAATTGCTGAGCGACTCAGCCTTGCGGCGCTAGGCTGCGCGCCTTGCCAAACTCCACGATGCGCCAGACCACGGCGGTAAAGGCCAGCACCACCAGCAGCATGCTGGAATAGGCCCAGCGCACGCCAACCACGTCCGACAAGCTACCCACCAGCAGGCCCGCCAGCTGCGAGCCCACGCTGTAGCCAATCATCAGCAGGGCCGACAGCTTGGACGCCTGTGCCGGTATGCCGTCGATCATGATGGCCAGCAGCACCGGGAACACCACGCCCACACCCACGCCGAACAGGAAGTTGCCCAGCCCGGCCGCCAGCCAGCCGCCCTGGCCGGCCAGCACCACGTTCATCGCCATGCCGACCAGCGCCAGCAGGTTCAGGCGCCACAGCTTTTGCCGCAGCGGCCAGTTGCTATGCCAGAAAGCCTGCCACAGCCGCGCCCCCACCATGCCCGCCACAAAGAACTGCAGGCCCACCCGCGCCGCGTTGGGGCTGAGCTGCTGGGCGTTGATGCCGTAGCTCACGTACCAGAAGTTCTGCCCCCACTCCAGAAAACCGCTGAGCACACCGCCCACCACGGCCCAGAACACCACCGGGCGGCGCAGCAGCTCCAGATAGGACATGGGAGAGGACATGGAGGAACCCTGCTCCTCGGTGTGGTGGGCGGGTGCCAGGTTTTCAAAGTGGCGGCGCGGCCAGAAGGCGAACAGCACCGTCAGCAGCGGCAGCAGGTACAGCGCATAGGGCATGCGCCAGGCGCTGCTGAACTGCTGGATGCCGATCACCGCCATGGGCGACACCAGGTTGCCCAGGCTGAAGGCCACATCCACCATGCTCAGCATGCGCGCACGCACCTCGGCCTGGGGGTGGATATTCGCCAGAATGCTGTGGGCCAAGGTGAACAGCGCGGTCTCGCACAGTGCCACGCAAAAGAAGCCGGCCATCAACACCGTGAAGTTGGGTGACAGCACGATCAACGAAATTGAGACCAGGGCCAAGCCGGTGTACGACAAAAACAGCGGCCGCGGCGCATAGCGCTGGGCCATGCGCCCGCCCTGCAAGGCGCCCAGCACACCACCTGCCGACCAGACCATCATCAGCACGCCCAGCTGTTGGTAGTTGTCCAGCTCCTCACGCAACTCAGGCGTCACCGCGCCAAGAATGGCAGCAAAAATACCAGCGCAGAAAGCGGTGTAGATCACCACCCAGGCCAGATAAGGAATGCTGGAGAGGAAGTCTTTGAGTTTCACGATGGGGCGCACAAAAAAGTACAGCCTGCAGGGCAAAAAGCAGGCTGGGCGGACAGGATCGGGGGAAGACCCTATTGTCCAAGTTTTGTGTGACAAATGGTGAAGCCAGGCCCAATGGCACTGACGCGCTGTCAACCATGCAGGTACCGAGCGCGTCTTAGGATGACCATGTTTCATTTTCACAAGGTTCCCATGCGCTCCATTGCCTCTGCCGCTTATGTTCTTTCCGCTGTCGTGCTGGCCAGCAGCCTCACGGCCTGCATGGTGGCGCCCTACCACCAGGCGCAACCCGTGGCCTACCCCGTGCAGCAGCAGCCCGCGCCCTACCCGGTCGCCCAGCCGGTACCGCGCTCCGAAGTGGGTCGGGTGACGAATATTGAACAAATGCAGACCGAGCAACGCCAGGGCCCCAGTGGCGCCGGTGCCGTGATCGGCGGCGTAGCGGGTGCGGTCCTGGGCCACCAGATCGGCGGCGGCTCAGGTAAAGACCTGGCCACCGTGCTGGGTGCCGTGGGCGGCGCCGTTGCCGGCAACCAGATCGAGAGCAATAACCAGGCAGCCCAGGTGCGCATCAGCTACCGGGTCACCGTGCAGGGCGATAACGGCGCCATTCGCCAGTTCGACGTGCCCAACCCCGGCCAGTTGCGCATCGGCGAACGGGTGCGCATGGCAAACGGCCAGCTCTATCCGTTCTAAAGCCCTCTAGCGCAGGTAATACCTGCGCTAGCAGCTACAAATATTAGAGCAAATCGCCAGCTGCAGCCACCACGCCGCCAGCGACCTGCCAAGCCTGGGCATAGCCCAGCTGGCGCAGGCGCTGCAAAGCCTGGCTGCTGCGCCGGCCGGTACGGCAAAACAGCAGCACCGGTCGCGGCTGGCGCAGCCAGACTGCCAAGGACGAGGTCAGCTCAGCCAAAGGAATATTGCTGGCCGCTCGGCCAAAGCGTTGCAACTGCGTGTCCGCCGCATGTTCATGGGCCTCGCGCACATCGACCAGCAAGGCATCCGGATGCTGCCGCCAGAATTCCGCCAGCGCTGCAGGCGGCAAACTGCACGCCGGGTCTTCCGCAAGCGCGGGGCCCAAACGCAGCGGCTCCAAGGTTTCATCCGCCAACATTTCCACCGGCGGGCGTTGTAGCCGCAGCGCTTCGCCGCAGCGAACAATGCGCGCGCAAGCAGCGTCAATAAATGCTGCGTCTGCCAGCGCGCCAAAAGACAACCGCACCGCAGATGCAGCCTGCCATTCCGGCAAGCCCATGGCTTGCAACACATAGCTGGGCGCCGCCTTTTTCGCCGAACAGGCACTGCCCGCGCTGACACGCACACCGGCAGCATCCAGCACATCCACCAGCACGCTGCTGGGCACCCCGGGGACGGAGAAGTTCAAGGTGGTCGGCAGTGCGTATTCCACCGCGTTGAAGACAATATCGGGCCACGCCGCACGCAGGCTCTGTGCCAGCAGCTCTCGAAACTGTAGCATCTGCATGGGGCTACAAAAACTGCCGCCCTCTTCCAGCGCCTGCAATACCGCGCCCAGCGCAGCAATGCCCGCCATGTTCTCGGTACCAGAGCGCAAGCCTTGCTCCTGTCCACCGCCTGCCATCAGCGGAGTGAACGGCACACCTTCACGCACGTATAGCAGGCCTATACCCTTGGGGGCATATAGCTTGTGGCCGGAAAAAGGTGCGTAGTCGATACGCGTCTGCGCCAGCTGCAAAGGCAGTTTGCCCAGAGCCTGCACGCAATCCACCAGCCAGTAGGCCTGTAGCGCAACCTCGTTCAGCACGGACTCTATGCCCGCCAGGTCGGACACCACGCCGGTTTCGTTGTTGGCGGCCATGGTGCAGACCAGCGCAGCCCGGGGCGCCCAGGCACGTAGGGCTGCCAGATCGTGCCGGCCATGCTTGTCCACCGGCAATGCGCGCAACTCCATTTGCAAACCCAGGACCTGGTTCCAGTGCGCCAGACTTTCCGGCACGGCCTTGTGCTCGGTGGCGCCATACAGCAGCAGCGGCCCCACATCCGCCCCCCGGGCTCGCTGCGCGCGCACGGCACACAGGGCCGACAACACCGCCGTCTGTATGCCTTCGGTCGCGCCGCTAACAAACACCACGTCACCAGCGCCAGCGCCCAACACCCGCGTGGCGCGGGCTCGCACCGCATCCACCACTTGGCGCGCCTGCAATCCGCTGACATGGGTGCTGCTGGGGTTGCCGTACAGCGCGCCCATGGCATGTTGCGCAGCGGCCAAGGCAGCGGGAAGCACGGGAGTGGTGGCGTTGCAGTCCAGGTAAATATCAGTCGGCATGGTGGTCAGTAAGCTAGCTGAAAGAGCGCCATGCTACCCACGAGATTCCAAACATACATTTCAAATTCGAGCAATAAATCGCAAAATCAAGAATAAAACACGCATATAACTTAAAATAACAGCATGAATTCACTAGATCGCTTGGACTACGCTATCCTGGGTGCCCTGCAACTGGATGGTGATCTGTCTGTGGCCGCGCTGGCCGAACGCGTGGGCCTGTCGAGCACGCCCTGCTGGAAACGCCTCAAGCGCCTGGAAGACGAGGGTTACATCACCGACCGCGTGGCGCTGGTGCACGGAAAAAAAGTAGGCCTGCCCGTCACGGCATTCGTCAGCGTGCGCATCCAGCAACACGATGAAAAATGGGTCAAACAGTTCACGACCGCCGCCTCCGCGTTACCCGAAGTACTGGAACTGCACCGCATGAGCGGTGACGTGGACTATCTGCTCAAAGTCGTAACGACCGATATCGACGGTTACGATCGCTTCTACAAAAAACTCATCCAGACCATGCCGCTCAGCGGCGTGTCCAGCGCCTTTTCCATGGAACAGATCAAGTCCACCACGGCGCTGCCGCTGGATCTGGTGTCCTTTGGCGCATCCAAAACCTAGAAAGAAGAAAACAACATGCCCATCCAATGGTTCCCCGGTCATATGCATCTGACCAAGAAGGCCATCACCGAGCGCCTGAAGGAAACCGATGTGGTGATCGAGTTGCTGGACGCGCGTCTGCCCGGCTCCAGCGCGAATCCCATGCTGGCCGAGCTGATCGGCAACACGCCCACGCTCAAAGTGCTGAACAAGCAAGACATTGCCGACCCGGTGCGCACTGCGTTGTGGCTGGACCATTACAACGCCCTACCCGGCACCCGTGCCATCGCCCTGGACGCCAGCGAAACCGCGCCGGCCCAGCGCCTGATACCCGTCTGCCGGCTGCTGGCGCCCTTACGCGGCGGCATGGTCAAGCCCATGCGGGTGCTGATATGCGGCGTACCCAACGTGGGCAAGTCCACCCTGGTCAACACTTTGAAAGGCAAGCGCGCCGCCAAAACCGGCGACGAGGCCGGCATCACCAAGCTGGAGCAGCGCATCGTACTGGCCGACGACTTCTACGCCTACGATACGCCCGGCATGCTGTGGCCGCGCATCATCGTCGAACAAAGCGGCTACCACCTGGCCGCCGCCGGCTCAATTGGCCGCAATGCCTTTGACGAAGAAGAGGTAGCACTGGAATTGCTGCTGATCCTGCAAAAACACTATGCCGGCCAGGTCGAAGAGCGCTACAAGCTCGACCCCATCCTGGGCCTGACCGACGTGGCCCTGCTGACCGAAATCGCCCGCAAGCGCGGCGGCCTGCTGGGCAAAGGCAAAGTCAATCTGCAAAAAGCCGCCGAAATCGTGCTCACCGAATTCCGCACCGCCACGCTAGGCCGCATCACCCTGGAAACACCGGAAGAGTTCGCCCAATGGCTGACCGCCGGCCAGGCCTTGGATGCCGCCCGCCAGGCGAAGAAGGATGCGCGGAAGAACAAGAAGGGGCTGGCCAAAGACGTGCAACCCGAATAAACCGACAACCATAAAAAAAACCCGCTGCATAACTGCAGCGGGTTTTTTGTTTAAAACCTGAACTGGCTTACGCCAGCATCAGATTAGAAACGGTGCTGAATACCAACAGCGAACAAGTCGTGCTTGGTGGTTGCTGCACCAGTAACTTTGCTATCGTCAAATTCATAGCCACCGTACAGAGCCGTACGCTTGGACAAAGCGTACTTGGCGCCCAGGCCGTAGCCCTTGCGCTTGTCATTACCAGCGGTAGCGTTGTCCTTGGACTGAGCATAACTAGCAGACAAAGTCAGAGCAGCACCAACGGGAACATCAACACCGATTTGGTAATCGGTAGCCTTAGCGCCATCAACGGTGGTCTTAGCGGAGAACTCATAGTTCTCAGCCTTGCCGTAGTTGGCATATGCCTTGGCAACGCCGAAGTCATAGGAACCGCCCAGACGGGTGTACTTGCGAGCGATAACAGTGCTATCGGTCTTTTCATTTTGGTAGCCCAAGCTCACGCCGATAGGACCATTTGCATAGGCCAGAGCCAAGCTATAAACGGAACCAGCGTTCACCGTAGCGGACTTGTTTTCACCCAGGCTGTAGCTAGCCGAAGCGCTGAAACCGCTGAAGTTAGGCGTGTAATAGGCAATCGTGTTGCCTGGACGGATCAAGTAGCTGTTTGCAGAGGCAAACACGCTGTTCATGGGGGACAAGGCAGAATCAAACACTGCATCGTACTGACCGCTAACATCATCGAAAGGCGTGGGGGTCAAGCCGAAGCGGGTGGAACCAAAGGAACCAGACAAACCAACCCATGCTTGACGGGAGAAGGCGGTGTTGGTCACTTTGCCAGACAGCAACGTCGTGGACTTGGCGGTGCCATCATCAGCAGCAATACCTTGTTCCAGCACGAAGTTAGCAGCGAGGCCGTTGCCCAGATCTTCAGAGCCCTTCAGGCCAAAACGCGAGGTGTTCACCAGGCCGCTGTCCAGCTTGGATTGACGCAGGCTGGTCGTGCCGTTGTCGGTCTTGGTGCTGCCGAGATACATATCAACGATACCGTACATGGTCACGGTGGACTGAGCCATGGCGGCGCCGGAAGCGGCGAGTACGGCCAGGGCGATCAGGGATTTTTTCATGGAAAGGTTCTCCAAAGATTAAAAGATGTCGGGTTCACAGTCAGGCTGTAACCTCAACCCCACTCCTTGTTTCAGAAGCTGATGGGATTAAAGCAGACCACCTTGGACAAAGCAGTGACGTTTTCAGAATAAACATATGATTTGTTGACTAAAAACAACGTTTTGGGCATGCAAGAATACCTCGGGCTTCAGCACCCACACTTGGCAATCCGTATATTCCACATGAATCAAGCTGTTTCGCATACCCCAATTACAAAGAGTCACGAAACTACATAAAAAATTTACACCAGTCAGTACCGCACGGAATGTGTAACTTTGCTCGGCTTTTTTGAGCCCCGTCCAGGAACTGGCAGCGCCGGCTCTGCTGCTAAGCCCAGGCCACTTTAACAATAGCAACTGAGGAACAATGTGAAAAAAAGCACTTTGCTGGCTACGACGATCTTGCTCACGGGCATGGCGACCGTCGCTGCGGCACAAGAAGCGCCAACCAGCAGCGTCGTACTTTACGGCATCGCCGACGTGGGTCTCAACCACGTCACCGGATTGAAGCAAGGCACGGTCACACAGCTAGCCAGCGGCATCATGGAAGGATCACGTTGGGGTCTGAAAGGCAACGAAGACTTGGGTGGTGGCATGCGCGCCCTCTTTACACTGGAAAGCCGGTTTGAAATCGATACCGGTGCGGTTTCCAATATTCCTGCATCTGGGGCCCAGGTACCAGACCGTTTGAACACAGCCACGCTGATGGGGCTTCCCGCCACGGCGCAGCCCTTGGTGAATGCGGTTGCGGGCGCACTGGGATCGCGGCTCGGCGTCAATACTGCGGACAAAAACCTGTTTGACCGCCAGGCCTTCATGGGACTGGTCACGCCTGTGGGCGCGATCATGGCGGGCCGCCAGTACACCCCTGGCTATGTGGTTTCGGCGACTTTTGATTCCATGCACGGTGAATCCAGCCTGGCCCTGGGTCAATTGGTGTCGGTTCCCGCTTCGTTCACCATCCGCACCAGCAATGCCTTGCAATACGCCGTCCAGGCCGGCGGACTCAGCGCCAGCCTGATGGTGGCAGCCGGTGAAGTGGGGGGCAACAACTCGGCAAACCGGCTCCTGGGCGCCATGGCCACTTACAAGGGCACAGGCTTCTCCCTGGGCGCAGGCTACAACACGCAGAACAACGAACTGGGCGAAAAAGCGCTGACGAACGCCATCCTGGGCGCTTCGGTAGATATCGGTCCCGGCAGCTTGAGCACCATGTACGCCACCATCAAGGACGACCATCCCGCCGATCTGTCCAGCGTGGCGGCCTTGCTGGTCTCCAAAGGCGCCAGCGCAAGCAGCGCCGCAGATGTGCAAAACGCCTTTATCCGGGCGGTGCAACAAGACGCGCGCCTGCTGCATATTGGCTACCGCATCCGCAGCGGCCCGCACACCTTCACCGTGGCCTATAACACCATGAACGACAGGACAGCCAACAATGCCGACCGCGACTCCTACGGTGCTGCCTACACCTATGCACTGTCCAAGCGCACCGACCTGAACGCCGTGTTGACGCGCTTCAACAACAGCGGTGCATCCCAGTTGGCACCGGGCGGCAACGGCTTTCTGGGGGGCGTCACCGCCAGTGCAGGCACCGACTCAAACAGCTTGGCGCTGGCACTGCGCCACCGCTTCTGACGCCAGAACAAGCCCTCTGTCCACGGGGGCTTGCACCCCAGGCGGCATGAGGCCGGAGCACTGATTTACAGTGAAGCCCTGTTTGCCCAACTACACGCACCGCATGTCGCTACCCACCCCACCTTCTTTAGACCAAATCTGCCGTGTCGCAGACTCTGCGCTGCGTACCATCTTTACCCGCCCACATGGCAGCCGAGCCTGCCCTACCGTGCCGGAACACACGCATGAACTGAGCGCTGAGGAGAAAACCCACGCCGCCGCACTCATGCGCGTCAACCACGTGGGCGAAGTCTGCGCGCAAGCCTTGTACTCGGCCCAGTCGCTGGTCACTCCCACGCCAGCCCTGCGGGCGCATTTTGAACATGCCGCCGCCGAGGAAACCGACCACCTGGCCTGGACGCACCAACGGCTGGACGAGCTAGGAGGCCGGCCCAGCATGTTGAATCCACTGTGGTACGCCGGTGCCTTCGGCCTGGGGCTGGCGGCTGGCAAGCTGGGCGGTGACCGCTGGAGCCTGGGCTTTGTTGTGGAAACCGAAAACCAGGTGTCGGCCCACCTGCAAAGTCACTTGCAACGCCTACCGAGCAACGACCATGCATCCAAGGCCATCGTGGTGCAAATGAAGGATGACGAAGAGCGCCATGCCCACGAAGCCAAGATCCAGGGAGCGATCGATTTGCCGGCCCCCATCAAAACCATGATGCGCATGGCAGCCAAGGTCATGACGACCGTGGCCCACAGGATTTAAATCTTAGGCAGCTTCGACCAAGTCAAAGCTGGTGGTGATCTCGGCCGTCTTGCCCAGCATGATGGTGGCGGAGCAGTATTTGTCATGGCTCATGGCAATCGCACGCTCAACGGCAGCCGCGGGAATGCTTTTGCCAGTCACGGTGAAATGCATATTGATCTTGGTGAACACCTTTGGGTCGACCTCGGCGCGGTCGGCAGACAGCTTGACCGAGCAGCCGCGCACATCATGGCGGCCACGCTTCAGAATCAGCACCACATCGTAGGCAGTACAGCCGCCGGTACCGGCCAGCAAAGTTTCCATGGGGCGGGGCGCCAGGTTCTGGCCGCCATTCTCGGGTTTGGCGCTGTCAGGCGCTCCATCCATGGTCAAAGTGTGGCCACTGCCGGTCTCGGCCACAAAACCCATGCCGGAGCGGGTACCCGCTGCGCCGGTCCAACTGACTGTGCATTCCATGCTGCGTATCTTTCTGAGGCAAAGCCCAATTATGAGAACAAGACCGATTTTGCCTAGCAGCGCGGATTAATTCACGATTTAAGCAACACATGGATGCTGCAACGCAGCAAGACCTAGGGAAAACGACTACAATAAATCCATCGCACACATTTAACCCGTGTGCACCGTTTGTCTCCTCCACCCTCTGAAAAGGTGGATTTAAGCCCCGAGTCGCAAGACTTGGGGCTTTTTTTATGCCCTTAGCAGGCCACGCAAGCGCATACAGGCCGGCCCCTTATGATCTCCCTCCCAGGAGAACCCATGACGACCGCACCCGCCAAAGCCCCCAAGGCCCAGAAACCAACCAAAGCGGCCAAGCCGCTGACCCCCGCCGACTATCTGAAAAAGATTCTGACCGCCCGCGTCTACGACGTCGCTATCGAATCTGCCCTGGAGCCCGCGCGCAACCTCAGCCGCCGCCTCGGCAACACGGTTCTGCTCAAGCGAGAAGACACACAGCCCGTGTTCAGCTTCAAGCTGCGCGGCGCCTACAACAAGATGGCGCACCTGACGCCGCAGCAGCTCAAAAAGGGCGTAATTTGTGCCTCCGCGGGCAACCACGCCCAGGGCGTGGCCATTAGCGCCCGAAAACTTGGCGTGCGCGCCATCATCGTCATGCCCACGACGACGCCAAGAATCAAGGTGGATGCAGTACAGACATTGGGTGGCGAAGTTGTGCTGCATGGCGAAAGCTATTTCGACTCGTACAACCACGCACTCCAACTGCAAAAAAAGCAGGGGCTAACCTTTGTGCACCCATTTGACGACCCGGACGTCATCGCCGGCCAGGGCACGATCGCCATGGAAATTCTGCGCCAGCTACAAGGCCTGGGCTCGCAAAAGCTGGACGCCATCTTCGTCGCCATTGGCGGCGGCGGCCTGATCTCTGGCGTAGCCAACTACATCAAGGCCGTGCGACCTGAGATCAAGGTGATTGGCGTGCAGATGAACGACTCAGATGCCATGCTGCAGTCAGTTACGGCCAAAAAGCGCATCACACTTCCCGATGTGGGCCTATTCGCAGATGGCACAGCCGTCAAACTAGTAGGAGAAGAGGGTTTTCGAATCGCCAGCGAGCTGGTCGATGGGTACATCACCGTAGACACCGACGCCGTCTGCGCCGCCATCAAGGACGTGTTCGTGGACACGCGCAGCATTGTCGAGCCCTCGGGCGCCATGGCCGTGGCCGCCATAAAGCAGTACGTGGCCAAGCACAAGAAAAAAGACGAAACCTACGCCGCCATCCTGTGCGGCGCGAACATGAACTTCGACCGACTGCGCTTTGTCGCCGAGCGCGCCGAAGTGGGCGAGGAACGTGAAGCCCTGTTCGCCGTCACCATCCCCGAAGAACGCGGCAGCTTCAAGCGCTTCTGCGAAGCCATAGGCCAGCTGCCCGGCGGACCGCGCAATGTGACCGAGTTCAACTACCGCATCAGCGACGCGGCCAAGAGCAACGCTGCCCATGTGTTTGTCGGCCTGACCACCACGGCCAAGGGCGAATCGCAGAAGATCGCCAGCAACTTCAGCAAGCACGGCTTCAAGGCGCTGGACCTGACCCACAACGAACTGGCCAAGGAGCACATCCGCCACATGGTGGGTGGCCAGTCGGCGCTGGCGCAAGATGAACGCTTACTCAGCTTTGTGTTCCCCGAGCGGCCCGGCGCGCTGATGAAGTTCCTGAGCCTGGTGCGTCCGGGCTGGAACATCAGCCTGTTCCACTACCGCAACCAGGGCGCGGACTACGGCCGCATCCTGGTCGGCCTGCAAGTGCCCAAGACCGATGCCAAGGCTTTCGACAAATTCCTGGCCACGCTGGACTACCCCTACGTTGAGGAAACCAATAACCCGGTCTACCGCCTGTTCTTGCAGAGCTGACGCGCTTGGCCTTCGTCCGCCACTACCTGCTGGCCGTCCAGTTCTTCACCCGCATCCCCATCACGGGGCGGCTGGCGGCCTGGGTGGGTTACAGCCCGGCCATGCTGCGGGCCAGTGCGGCGCACCTGCCCGGCGTGGGCTGGCTGGCGGCGGCCCTGGCCTGCGGCGTGGCGGCGGCCTCTATGGCACTGCTGCAGCAACGCCCGGGCAGCACGCTGGTGGCGGCCGTGCTGTGCACCGTGGCCACGGTGCTGCTGACCGGCGGCTTCCATGAAGACGGCCTGGCCGACGTGGCAGATGGCCTGGGCGGCAGCGCCGACCGGGCCCGCGCGCTGGAGATCATGAAGGATTCACGGGTCGGCGCATTCGGCGCCATGGCCCTGGTGCTGGCCTTGATGTCCAAGGTCGCTCTGCTGGCCCTGCTCGGCAGCTACAGCACCCACGCCTTGCTGGCAGCCCTGCTCGGCGGCCATGTCTGGTCGCGCTTTTGCCCGCTGCTGCTGGTGCGCCTGCTACCCCATGTGGGCGACGCGGCCACCTCCAAAAGCAAACCCCTGGCGGACCAGATCAGCGGGGCGGCGCTGGCCGTTGCGTTGCTATGGTGTTTTATGCCGCTAGCGCAGGTATTACTTGCGCAAGGAGCTACATTTTTAATAGCAAGCCTGACCGCCAGCAGTCTGGCGTTTTTATGGATGAAGCGCCTGTTCGCCCGGCGGCTACAAGGTTTTACCGGCGACTGCCTGGGCGCCACGCAGCAAGTCTGCGAGATTGCCTTCTATCTGGGCGCCGCCATGGCCCTGCCATGAAGCTTTGGCTGGCCCGCCATGCCCGCCCGCTGGTGGCGCCTGGCGTTTGCTACGGCGCGCTGGATGTGGCAGCTGACACCTTGGCGACACAGACCGCTGCCGCCCGTCTGGCCGCCACCCTGCCCGCAGACATGGTTGTTTGCAGTTCCACGCTACAAAGATGCGAGCAGCTTGCGCAGGAACTGTCTTCGCTGCGGCCCGATTTGACGCTGAAATTTGATGCGCGGCTGCGCGAGATGGATTTTGGCCAATGGGAAGGCCAGACCTGGGAAGCCATCGGTCAATCCGCGCTGGACACCTGGACCGCCGACTTCGCCCACTACCGCCCGGGCGGTGGCGAATCGGTGCATGGCTTCATGCAGCGGGTGGGCGCTGCCTGGGACGATGTGGGGCCGCAGCCCATGCTGTGGATCAGCCATGCGGGCGTAG
This sequence comes from Rhodoferax sp. GW821-FHT07F03, assembly GCF_059418745.1. Taxonomy (NCBI): domain Bacteria; kingdom Pseudomonadati; phylum Pseudomonadota; class Betaproteobacteria; order Burkholderiales; family Comamonadaceae; genus Rhodoferax; species Rhodoferax sp. GW821-FHT07F03. The sequence continues at coordinate 76,324 of NZ_JBWKQM010000003.1, read as the reverse complement.
CGCGGGCCTGCAACTTGCTGTCCGCCGGTATCCGCACGCTACACCGCGCCGACCAATGGCCGCAGGCAGCACCCGCCTACGGCGAATGGACTACTTTCTGACGGGCAATTCCAGCGCAAAAGCGGCCGGCCCGTCCATGCTGGGTGCCAGCTCCGCGCGGCGCGGGCCCACCGACTGCAGCAGCAAAGCCCCATCGACCAAGCTGCCCACCCGGTAGGGCTTGGGCGCCTTGCCGTCCACGGCGATCAGGGCTGCCCCCTGGCGACCTGGCTCGGCAATCACGCCCGACAGCACAAAGCGCGTGGACGGGTTGACCGCCGCCACTGGCATGGGCCCTACACTGCCCAGCACATGCGCCACCGCCGCCGCGTCTACGGGCACAGCCCCCGGCCCGGCCACGGCGGCCTGCGGACCACTGGGTGCGGCCGTGGCCTTCAAGCCCCAGTACGCCACGCTGGCCAGGGCTAGAGCCCAGACCACAAAGGCCACCAAGCGCGGAGCCCAGCGTTCCATTACAGAATCGGATGCATTGATTAACATGCATTGATTATCATCGCAGCCCATGACACTCCACAGCCCTATTCGTTCCTCCAGTCCCCTTTACCACCGCGTGCGCAATATGCGTAATGCCGGCTTCACCCTGATCGAATTGATGGTGGTGCTCGTCATCATCGGCGTGCTGGCCGCGCTGATCGTGCCCAACGTGCTGGACCGCGCAGACGACGCCCGCGCCACCGCCGCCAAGACCGATGTCCACAACCTGATGCAGGCACTGAAGCTCTACAAGCTGGACAACCAACGCTACCCCACCGCCGAGCAAGGCCTGCAAGCCCTGGTCGCCAAGCCCAACACCAACCCCGTGCCACCCAACTGGAAGCCGTATGTGGAAAAGCTCCCCAACGACCCCTGGGGCCGCGCCTACCAGTACCTGAACCCCGGCGTGCAGGGCGAGATCGATGTGATGTCCTTCGGCGCCGACGGCCAACCAGGTGGCGAAGGCAAAAATGCCGATATCGGCAGCTGGCAGTAGGCAGCTTGCCTCTTCTCCAAGGGGCTTCACGCTGCTTGAACTGCTGGTCGTCGTCGCCATCATCGCCATAGCCAGTGCGGGCGTGGCTTTTGCCCTGCGCGACAACAGCCAGACCTTGCTGGAGCGCGATGCGGCGCGGCTGGCCGCCCTGTTTGAATCGGCGCGGGCCCAGTCGCGGGCGACCGGTGTGCCGGTGCGCTGGAGCAGCACGCCGGACGGCTTCCAGTTCGACGGTCTGCCGCCCCATACCCTGCCCGAACGCTGGCTGGGCAACGACACCGTGGCGCGCAACACCAGCCCGGTCGTGCTGGGCCCCGAACCGGTGATTGGCCGCCAGGAAGTTGTGCTGCAGTCCATCAGCCAGCCCAACGAACTGCTGCGCATTGCCACCGATGGCGCGCGCCCCTTCACCGTGCAGCCAGTCACACCGTGAAGGCACGCACCCGTCTATCCATCGTCCGTGGCTTCACCCTGATCGAGGTGCTGGTTGCGCTGGGCATCGTGTCGATTGCGCTGATCGCCGGGCTGCAAGCCACCCAGGCGCTGACCACCAACGCCACACGCCAGACCGATGTGCTGCTGGCCCATATATGCGCCGAAAACGAGCTCATCAAAATGCGCCTGTCCACCCAAATGCCCGGCGTGGGCGACTCCGACATCAACTGCGAACAGGCCGGCCACAGCTACCAGGTACGGCTCAGCGTGCTGCCCACGCCCAACCCCAGCTTTCGCCGGGTGGACGCGCAGGTGTTTGCCGCCAACGCGCCCATCCTGCGCCTATCCACCATCGTGGGACGGTTCTGATGCAGCGCCAACGTGGCTTCACCCTGGTCGAACTGCTGGTGGCCCTGATGGTCATGGCGCTGCTGGCCGTGCTGAGCTGGCGCGGGCTGGACGGCATGCACCGGGCGCAAACCCGCACCCAGCAACGCGCCGACGAGGTGCTGACGCTGCAGGCCGGCCTGAGCCAATGGAGCGCCGACCTCAACGCCCTGCTGCAATTGCCCAACATCAGCACCATCGACTGGAATGGCCGCAGCCTGCGCCTGGTGCGGCGCAGCACCGAACCCAACGCCGCCGGCCCACTGGTCGTGGCCTGGTCGCTGCGCAATGTGGACGGCACCGACCAGTGGCTGCGCTGGCAGTCGCCCGTGGTACGCAACAACGCGGCACTGACCCAGGCCTGGAACAATGCCGCACTCTGGGCGCAGAACCCGGGTGACGAGGCGCGCCGCGCCGAGGTGGCACTCACCCCGCTGAGCGACTGGCAGGTGTTCTATTACCGCGACGGCGCCTGGAGCAACCCGCAATCCAGCAGCGCCACCACGGCGACGGCCCCCAGCAGCACGGCATCCAGCGCAGCATCCACCGACTCCAGCATCCCCGATGGCGTGCGCCTGGTGCTGACCCTGCCGCCCGGCCAGGCACTGAGCGGTGTGCTAACGCGCGACTGGATACGGCCCACCGTAGGTGGAGGCAAATCATGAGAACGCCCCAGTCTTGTATTTATAAGAAATCGGCTTCCAGCGCAGGTAATACCTGCGCAAGTAGCTCTCAAAAAAATAGCAAACACCAGCAACGCGGCGCGGCCTTGCTGCTGGCCATGCTGACCGTCACCCTGGTCGCCACACTGGCCGCCGCCTCGCTATGGCAACAGTGGCGCAGCGTGGAGGTGGAAGCGGCGGAGCGCCAGCGCGTGCAGTCGGCCTGGATACTCACTGGCGCACTGGACTGGGCGCGGTTGATACTGCGCGAAGACGCCCGCTCTGGCGGAGCCGACCACCTGGCCGAACCCTGGGCCGTGCCACTGCAGGAGTCGCGCCTGTCCACCTTTCTGGCAGCCGACCGCAACAACACCGGCGGCATGAGTAGCGACGAGGAGGTAGACGCGTTTCTGTCCGGGCAAATCACCGACATGCAGTCACGCATGAACATCATGAATCTGGTGGAGAACAACAAGATTTCCGAAGTCAGCCTGGCCGCCTTCGGCCGCCTGTTCGAAGAACTCAAGCTATCGCCCCAGGAGCTGACGCAGATGAGCAGCCAGCTGCAGTTGGCGCTGGACAGCACGCAGACCAACAGCGACAACCCAAGCATCCCGCTGGTGCCACGGCGCGCCGAAGACCTGGGCTGGCTGGGCCTGAGCCCCAGCAGCGTGGCCGCGCTGCGACCTTATGTGTCGGTACTGCCCGTGCATACCTCCGTCAACCTGAACACCGCCAGTGCCGAGGTGTTGGTAGCCAGCGTGCCCAATCTGTCCATGGCCGATGCGCAGAAGCTGGTCAGCGCCCGCGCCAGCAAATACTTTCGCAGCACGGCCGATGCCAGCACCCTGCTGAACCAGCCGGGCATCAGCTTCAGCGAATCCGAGCACGGCGTGGCCACCCGCTATTTCGAAGTGCTGGGCCGGCTGCGCATGGGCGCCACTACGGTGCTGGAGCGCTCGCTGGTGCAGCGTGACGGCATCAATGTCAGCACCCTGTGGCGCGAGCGTGCGGTGGCCGATCCGTCCGGCAAGGCTCCGCTGTGAAGCAGGGTCTTTGCCAGCGGGGACCGTCACAGTCTCTACATACAATGGCCGGCCTGAGTTTCGTCTGCCGTACGCAGGGCGCCCCAGCGCATGCAAGTTGTTCCACGTTGTCACGCCCATGAGTACCCTGATCGTTCTACTCCCTCTTGAATCTACCGGCAGCGCAGGCCCGCTGGACTACGTGCTGACGCCGGACGGCCACAGCGTGGGATCGCACGACCGCGCCCCCGCCGCCCTGCTGCCCGTGGCCACCGCCACCGAACTGGTGGCCGTGGTGCCCGCGCAAGCCCTGTCCTGGCACCGCGTCGAGCTGCCCAAGGGCAGCCTGCAGCGCAGCGCTCTGGGCCGTGCAGCCGACACGCCCCGCCTGCGCGCCCTACTGGAAGGCCTGCTGGAAGAACGCCTGCTGGAAGAGCCATCCGAGCTGCACTTCGCCGTCCAACCCGATGCGCCCAGCGAAGGCCCGGTCTGGGTTGCCGCCTGCAACCGCGCCTGGCTACGCAGCGCCCTGGCGGTGCTGGAGGCCAGCCAGCGCGCGGTGGCGCGCATCGTGCCCGAATTCAGTCCCCTGCCCGAGGGCAGCGACAGGGTGTACATCCTGGGCACGCCCGAGGCTGCGCAGATCGTCCACGCCGGCCCCCAGGGCATCCACCTGCTGCCGCTGAACCACGCCACGCTGACCATGGCCCTGGGTGGCGCAGCCGATACGCTGGAGATCGTCGCCGAGCCCGCCGTCGCCAGCATGGCCGAAGAGCTGGCGCAGCGCCCCGTCACCCTGCAGCACAGCGCCGAACGCTGGCTGGCCTCGGCCCATGGCCGCTGGGACCTGGCGCAATTTGACCTCACCAACTCCGGCAGCAGCCGCGCCTGGAAGACCCTGGCCGGCCACGCCGAACGCATACTGCAAGCCCCCGCCTGGCGCCCCGCGCGCTGGGGTGTGGGCTTGCTGCTGCTGGCCCAGCTGATCGGCCTGAACGCCTGGGCGTGGAAGGAAAGCAATAGCCTGGAAGCCAAGCGCAAGGCCATCCGCGACAGCCTGACGCAAACCTTCCCCCAGGTAAAGCTGGTCGTGAATGCACCGGTGCAAATGGCGCGCGAGTTGGACCTGCTGCGCCAAAGCGTAGGGGCCACCTCGGCACGTGACCTGGAGCCCATGCTCAGCGCGCTCGGTGCGGTGTTGCCGCCGCAAACTTCTGCCAGCCAGCTGGACTTCAGCCCCGGCGAAATCCGGCTCAAGGGCCTGGACCCGGCACCCGGCCCCGACGCTATCGCCAGCCTGCGCAGCAGCGGCTACAGCCTGCGCAGCGAAGGCAACTTGCTGGTACTGCAAACCGCCAACGGAGCCACACCATGAAGACTCCGTCCTTCCTGCTGCAGTTGCAACCCCACTGGGCCGCCCTGGCGCCGCGCGAACGCCGCAGCGTGCTGGCGGCAGTAGCCCTGGTCGGCCTGGCCCTACTGTGGTGGCTGGCCCTGAGCCCCGCCCTGCAAACCCTGCGTGCTGCCGATGTGCAGCACCGCGAACTTGATGCCCAGCTGCAGAACATGCACCGCATGCAGGCCGAAGTACAGGCCCTGAAAAACCAAAGCGCACTCGGCTTTGACGAGGCCCTGCGCAGCGTGCAGGCCTCGGCCAAGACCGATTTGTCCGGTACCGCGCAGATCAATGTGCTGGGCGAGCGCGTCAGCGTCACCCTGAAGAACACCCCGGCCGATGCGCTGGCCCGCTGGCTGGCGCAGGTACGCATCAATGCCCGCGCCCTGCCCACCGAAGCCAAACTGGTACGCAGCCCCGCCAGCACCGCAGCCAATGCGCCCCAGCCCGCCTGGGACGGCAGCCTGGTCCTGGCACTGCCCAAGCGCTAGAACGTGGCTCTGAAACTTGCAACTTCCCCCGCTCGCACCGCGCCCTGGCGCTGGGCCTGGGCGGGCGCCTGCCTGGGCCTGGCCTGGGCCCTGCTGGTATTTGCCCCTGCACGCTGGCTGGCTGCCGCACTGGACCAGGCCAGCCAAGGCCAGGTGCAACTGGCAGACCCGCTGGGCACGGTATGGGACGGTTCGGCCCAACTGGTGCTGTCGGGCGGCAAGGACAGCCGCGACCAGGCCGCCCTGCCCGAGCGACTGCGTTGGCGCCTGCGCCCCTCCTTCAGCGGTGTGTCCGCCGACATCCTGGCCGAATGCTGCATGGCCCAGCCGCTGCAGCTGCGGGCCGCGCCGCACTGGGGCGGTGGCGAGCTGACGCTGGCCGACAGCCAATCCCACTGGCCGGCCGCCTGGCTGGCCGGCCTGGGCGCCCCCTGGAATACCTTGCAGCCCGAGGGCACGCTAACGCTGGCCACCCAGGGCCTGGTCGTGGACCTGAACAGCGGGCGCATGCAACTCAGCGGCCGGGCCCAGCTGGAGGCTATCGACATCGCCTCGCGCCTGTCCACCCTCAAGCCCATGGGCAGCTACCGGGTCACACTGGCCGGCGGCAATCCGAACACCTTGCAGCTGGAAACCCTGAAGGGCAGCCTGCAACTGACCGGCAGCGGCCAGTGGGTCGGCACCCGCCTGCATTTCGACGGGGTGGCCACCGCCGCCCCGGATCGTATCGACGCTTTGTCCAATCTTCTCAACATCATCGGTCGGCGCGACGGCGCGCGTGCCATCATCAAAGTAGGTTAATGGAATGACCCCAGCCCGCACACCCACGCTGTCTTCGCGCTTTCCTAAAGCTATTATTTCAATAGCTATCACCGCAGGATTCACCTGCGCCAACGGCCTTTTTTCTATAAACGCACTGGCCCAGGGGCCAGCAAGCGACAAGGCCAGCACGGCCAAGCGCGGCGAACCCATCACGCTGAACTTTGCCAACGCGGAGATTGAATCGGTGGCCCGCACCATGGCCGTGATCACCGGCCGCAACGTGGTGGTGGACCCGCGCGTCAAGGGCACCATGACGCTGAGCACCGACCACCCGGTCAACCCCACCGTGGCCTACAGCCAGTTCCTGGCGGCGCTGCGCCTGCAGGGCTTTACCGTGGTCGAGTCCAGCGGGCTGGACAAGATCGTGCCCGAGGCCGATGCCAAGCTGCAGCCTGGCCCGGTGACCATTGGCGAAAACAATGCCGCCGTGGGCAGCCAGATCGTGACGCAGATCTTCAAGCTGAACTACGAAAACGCCGCCAACCTTGTGCCAGTGCTGCGCCCGCTGATCAGCCCGAACAACACCATCAACCTGAACCCCGGCAACAACTCGCTGGTAATCACCGACTATGCCGACAACCTACGCCGCATCGGCCGCATCGTGGCGGCCATGGATGTGTCCAACGCGTCGGACGTGGAAATCATCCCGCTGAAATACGCCATCGCCAGCGACCTGGTGCCGCTGGTGACCAAGCTGGTCGAGTCCGGCAGCACCACCGGCGCAGCCCCCGCCGCCGGGCAGACAGACAGCTCGTTCAAAACCACGCTGCTGGCCGAGCCGCGCAGCAATGCGATCATCCTGCGCGCAGCGAATCCGGCACGGGTGTCCCTGGTCCGCTCGCTGATCGCCAAGCTGGACCAGCCCACGGTCAACACCGGCAACGGCGAGGCCGGCAACATCTATGTGGTCTATCTGAAGAATGCCGACGCCACCAAGCTGGCCGTCACCCTGCGCGCCGCCATGAGCGGCGAGGCGCGCGGTAGTTCCAGCAGCTCCGGCAGCGGCAGTTCGGGCAACAGCTCCAGCATGTCCAGCGGGCTCAGCCCCACCAGCTCCGGCAGCAGTAGCAATAGCAGCTCAAGCAGCAGTTCGTCCAACTCCAGCAGCACGGGCAGCAGCGGCACCTTGAGCGGCACCACCAGCAACCAGCCGTCCACCGGCGGCCAGATACAGGCCGATCCGTCGACCAACTCGCTGATCATCACCGCGCCCGAGCCGCAGTACCGCCAGCTCCGTGCTGTCATCGACAAGCTCGACGGCCGGCGCGCCCAGGTGTTGGTGGAGAGTCTGATCGTCGAGGTCAGCAGCAACAAAGCTGCCGAATTCGGCATCCAGTGGCAGGGCGTGCTGGGCAGCGTGGGCCTGGGCACCAACTTCGGCTCCGGTAGCAGCAACCTGGCCACGCTGGCCACCAGCATCGCCACTGGCAGCACCAGTACTACCCTCAGCCCGGGACTGAACCTGGGCGTGGCCACCAAGATCGGGGGCACCTATGTGCTGGGTGCACTGGCCCGGCTGATGGACCAGACCGGCACCGGCAACGTGCTGTCCACCCCCAACCTGCTGACGCTGGACAACGAAGAGGCCAAGATCGTCATCGGCCAGAACGTGCCCTTCGTCACCGGCACCTACACCACCAACAGTGCCACCGGCACGTCCAACCCCTTCCAGACCGTTGAACGCAAAGACGTGGGCCTGACCCTGCGCGTACGCCCACAGATCAATGAGAACGGCACGGTGAAGATGGCCATCTACCAGGAAGTCTCCAGCGTGGATGCCTCCACCAAGAGCAACACCAATGGCCCCACCACCAACAAACGCTCCATCGAATCGAATGTGCTGGTAGACGACGGCTCCATCGTCGTGCTGGGCGGCCTGCTGCAAGACGACTATTCGGGCAACGTAGAGAAGGTGCCCGGGTTGGGCGATCTGCCCTTCCTGGGCAACTTCTTCAAAAGCGAAACCCGTACCCGCAACAAGACCAATCTGATGGTGTTCCTACGGCCCATCGTGGTACGTGACGCCGGCACCAGTGATGCGTTGGCGGTGGACCGCTACGACCTGATGCGCGGCCAGCAGCAGGACGTGAACCCGGTGCCACGCGTCGGCCTGTCCGCCGTGCCGGATGCCTCGGTGATCCCCGTCCTGCCGGCCTCCGACAAAAAAGTGGACGTGCCCAAGCCTCTGACCACGCTGCCCCTGGCCATGCCATCTCTGGCTGCGCCAGCATCGACGAACACCACGACTACCCCGTAAGCGATGCGCCACCCCCTGCCCTACGCCTTTGCCCGCGCCCAGCAACTGCTGCTGGAAGAAAACCTGGGTGAATACACGCTCTGGCTGCACCCGGCGTCCACGCCATCGGCCCTGAGCGAGGTGATGCGCAAATACCCGGTGCGCCAGATCGAAACCCTCAGCGCCGAGGCCCTGGCCCAGCGCATCAGCGCGGCCTACGCCCAGGGCGAGTCCAGTGCGGCGTCGGTGGTCAGTGAAGTCGAAAGCGATGCCGACCTATCGCGCATGATGCAAGAGCTGCCGGCCGTCGAAGACTTGCTGGAGATGAGCGACGACGCACCCATCATCCGCATGCTCAACGCGCTGCTGACCCAGGCCGCACGCGACGGTGCCAGCGACATCCATATCGAGCCGTATGAGCGCCATTCCAGCGTGCGCTTCCGCGTGGACGGTACGCTGCGCGAGGTAGTGCAGCCCAATCGCGCCCTGCACGCGGCACTGATCTCGCGCCTGAAGATCATGGCGGATCTGGACATTTCCGAAAAACGCCTGCCGCAGGACGGCCGCATTTCCTTGCGCATCGGCACCCGCGCGGTGGACGTGCGGGTCAGCACCCTGCCCAGCGCCCATGGCGAACGTGCCGTGCTGCGCCTGCTGGACAAGAGCGGCGCCAAGCTGACGCTGGAATCGGTGGGCATGCAGGGCGACGTGCTGGACAAGCTGCAAAACCTGATCAACCAGCCGCACGGCATCATTCTGGTGACCGGCCCCACCGGCTCGGGCAAGACCACTACGCTGTACGCCGCCCTGAGCCGCCTGGACGCCGGCAGCAGCAACATCATGACGGTGGAAGACCCGATCGAATACGAGCTGCCCGGCGTCGGCCAGACCCAGGTCAACGCCAAGATCGACCTGACGTTTGCCAAGGCGCTGCGCGCCATCCTGCGGCAAGACCCGGACGTGATCATGATCGGTGAAATCCGCGACTTCGAGACCGCGCAGATCGCCATCCAGGCGTCCCTGACCGGCCACCTCGTGCTGGCCACGCTGCACACCAACGACGCCGCCAGCGCGGTCAACCGGCTGATCGATATGGGCGTGGAGCCGTTCCTGCTGAGCAGTTCGTTGCTGGGCGTATTGGCCCAGCGCCTGGTGCGTAAGATGTGCCCCGTGTGCCACGGCAAGAACTGTGAAGCCTGCAGCCACACCGGCTACCACGGCCGCACCGGCATCTTCGAGCTGCTGGTCACCGACGACGCCATCCGCGCCCAAATCCACAACCGCGCCGCCGAAGCCGACATCCGCACCGCCGCGCGCGCCGCCGGCATGCTACTGATGCGCGAAGACGGCGAACGCCTGGTGCTGGCCGGTGTGACCTCGCGCGAAGAGCTGCTGCGCGTGACGCGGGACTAAATAAAGACTATATTCAGCCCATGCTTACCGCCTCCCACATCAAACCAATCAGCTATCTCAAAGCCAATGCCGCCCAGGTGCTGCGTGATCTGGCAGAGCAGCGCGAGCCTATGGTCATCACCCAAAATGGCGAAGCCACGGCCGTGTTACAAGACATTGCCAGCTACGAACAAGACCAGCAAACCCTGGCCCTGCTTAAAATACTGGCACTAGGCAACCAGCAAATTGAGCAAGGCCGCACCGTACCAGCCGCCAAAGCCATCGGCGATATACGCCAACGCCTATCGTCCAAAACCCCATGACGCAGACCTATCGGGTGGAGCTGACCGAGAACGCGCAGACGGATTTGAATGAACTGGTGGACTTCATCGCGCAACACGATGCTCCGCTCAAAGCCCTGCACGTTCTGGAGCAAATTGAAGGAGTTCTGACCTCCTTGCAGACATTCCCCGAACGTGGTGCCTTTCCCAAAGAGTTGCTGGCCTTAGGCAACCGTGAATACCGCGAAACCTATTTCAAACCCTACCGCATCATCTACAAAGTGTCTGCTGACATTGTGTTTGTCTATGTGATTGCAGACGGCAGACGCGATCTGCGCAACCTGCTGTCGCGCCGAATGCTGCAAGCCTAAGCCCACCCCATGCCCGCCTATTCCTTCGAAGCCGTAGACGCCCAGGGCCAGTCCCGCAAAGGGGTAATGGAGGCCGACACGGCCAAAGCCGCGCGAGCCTTGCTGCGCGCCCAGGCGCTGGTGCCGCTGGCGGTAACCCCCGTCAACGCCAGTAGCGGCAATGCATCGGCCGGCATCGGCCTGCGCACCACGCTGTTCGAGACCAAAGTCTTCAATGCCTCCGGCCTGGCCATCTGGACCCGGCAGGTCGCCGGCCTGGTGTCCAGCGGCCTGCCGCTGGAGCGGGCACTGACCGCACTGACCGACGAGGCCGAGGACGAGCGCCAGCGCAATCTGCTGGCATCCTTGCGTGCCGAGGTGAATGCCGGCGCCAGCTTTGCCAAGGCGCTGGGCCAGCATCCGCGCGAGTTCTCCGGCATCTACACCGCCGTGATCGGCGCAGGCGAGCAAAGCGGTGCGCTGGGCGGGGTGCTGGAAAGCCTGGCCACCGACCTGGAAGAACGCCAGGCGCTGCAGTCCAAGCTGATCGGCGCAGCACTCTATCCGGCCATCGTGACCCTGGTGGCGATTGCCATCGTGCTGTTCCTGGTCGGCTATGTGGTGCCGCAGGTGGCCAACGTGTTTGCCGGCAGCAAGCGTGCGCTGCCGTTTTTGACGGTGGCCATGCTGGCCATCAGCGACGTGGTGCGCAACTACGGTTGGGCCATGTTGATTGCTATTATTTTTGCAGCTATCGGCGCACGTATCGCCTACGCCAATGCCCTGATTCGTCAAAAATTCGACGCCGCCTTTTTGAAGTTGCCGCTGGTGGGCACACTGGCACGCGGCTACAACGCGGCGCGCTTTGCCAGCACCTTGGCGATGTTGGCCGCAGCCGGCGTACCCATTCTGAAAGCCCTGCAGGCCGCCGCCGAAACCCTGAACAACACCGCCATGCGCGCCGATGCACTAGACGCGCTGGTGCTGGTGCGCGAAGGTGCGCCGCTGGCATCGGCCCTGGCGCAGAAGAAACGCTTCCCCGGCCTGCTGGCCATGTTCGCCCGCCTGGGCGAGCAGACCGGCCAGCTGCCGCTGATGCTGCAGCGCGCCGCCCGCCAGCTGGGCACCGAGGTACAGCGCCGCGCCATGGCCCTGGCCACCATCCTGGAGCCACTGCTGATCGTGGCCATGGGCCTGGTGGTGATGCTGATCGTGCTGGCTGTACTCATGCCCATCATCCAACTTAACCAGTTCGCGAAATAGTGACCCCCCCCCAGGCTTGCCCACTGCGTGTGGCCTCCTCCCCCTTGCAGGGGGCAATACCAGCGGCCCGGCGAAGCCGGCTCCGCGGTATTTCTGGAGTGAGACAGGCTCGTTTGGATGTCCGGGGGAACCTGGCAACATACGCACTGGCTTAACGAGAACGCTTATGGCTCTGACCCTTGACGACAAATTGGTGGTGGCGATTTCATCGCGCGCCCTCTTCAACCTGGAAGAAGAAAACCGCCTGTTCGACGCGGGCGACGACAAAGCCTATATGCAGCTGCAGTACGAGCGGCTGGACATCACCGCCAAGCCGGGTGTGGCGTTTTCGCTGGTAAAAAAGCTGCTGGCCTTCAACGCCGATGGCGTGAAGCGGGTCGAGGTGGTGATACTGTCGCGCAACGACCCGGTCAGCGGCATGCGTATCTTCCGCTCCAGCCAGGCCAGCAATTTGCAGCTGGAGCGCGGTGTGTTCACCCAGGGCCGCGCGCCCTTCGGCTACCTGCGGGCGCTGGGCGCGCACCTGTTCCTGTCGGCCAATGAAAAAGACGTGCGCGAGGCGCTGAACCTGGGCTTTCCCGCAGCACGGGTGTTGACCGAATCGGCCCAGGCCGGCGACAGCAACCCGCATGAAGTGCGCATCGCCTTCGACGGTGACGCCGTGCTGTTCAGCGATGAGGCCGAGCGCATCTACCAGTCCGATGGCCTGCCCGCCTTCCAGCAGCACGAGGTCGAACATGCCTCCATACCGCTGCCCGACGGCCCGTTCAAGCCACTTCTGGCCGCGCTGCACCGCCTGCAAAAGGCCAGCACCCCGAATATGCGCATACGCACGGCCCTGGTCACGGCCCGCAGCGCACCGGCGCATGAGCGCGCCATCCTGACCCTGATGCGCTGGAATATTGCGGTGGACGAGGTGATGTTCCTGGGCGGGCTGGAGAAAGGCCCGTTCCTGCGCGAATTCGAACCCGACTTCTTCTTCGACGACCAGACCGGCCATGTCACTTCCGCCGCGCAGCACGTACCGGCCGGCCATGTGAGCAGCGGCGTATCTAACCCATCGCATTAAGCCCGCGAACTAATCCGCGCCGCAGCAGTCCATCTGCGGGCTTGTCCACTCTACCTACGTCACACACCCATGAGTCTTGCTTCGCGCTTTTCCAATCTGAAAGCCCAGACCGTCAAAGTCTGGGCTTTGTCGATTCCGTACTTCAAATCCGAGGAAAAATGGAAAGCCCGCGCCCTGCTGGCCGCCATCGTGGCGCTGAACCTGCTGGGCGTTTACCTGCTGGTGCTGCTGAATGAATGGAACCAGGTGTTCTACGACGCGCTGCAAAACAAGAACGCTGCCGTGTTCTGGCAGCAACTGGGCCGCTTCACCTACATCGCCTTCGCGCTGATCATCCTGGCGGTCTACAAGTTCTACCTGACCCAGCTGTTGGAAATGCGCTGGCGCGCCTGGATGACCGAGCACTACCTGGCCCGCTGGCTCAGCAACCAGTCGTTCTACAAGATGGAACTGGCCCGCTTTGCCAAGACCGATGCACTCGCCACCCCGGACAACCCCGACCAGCGTATCCAGCAGGACCTGAACCAGTTCACCAGCCTGACCATCGACCTGTGCATGGGCGTGCTGAACGCGCTGGTCACCCTGGTCAGCTTTGTCGGCATTCTGTGGGGCTTGTCAGGCAACTTCTCGTTCCGCCTGGGCGGCAGCGAATACTTTATCCCCGGCTTCATGGTCTGGATGGCCGTGCTGTACTGCCTGGCCGGCAGCGTCATCACCTACTGGATTGGCCGCCCGCAGATCAAGCTGAACTTCCAGCAGCAAAAAGTCGAGGCCGACTTCCGCCACCACATGGTGCGGGTGCGTGAATACAGCGAATCGATCGCACTGGACCGTGGTGAGGCTGCCGAAAAAGCCCATTTGGACCTGCGCTTCAAGGCCGTGCTGGCCAACTACCTGAAGCTGCTGAAGGCGCAGAAAAGCCTGATCTGGTTCAATAGCTTTTTCGGCCAGGCGGCGGTGGTCTTTCCCTTCATCGTGGCGGCACCGCGCTTTTTCAGTGGCGCCATCCAGCTGGGCCAGCTGATGCAGATTTCATCCGCCTTTGGCCGGGTGCAAGACTCGTTGAGCTGGTTTGTCGACAACTACAGCAGCTTGGCCGCCTGGCGCGCCACCACCGACCGTTTGACCTCGTTTGAAGAGCAAATTCAAGCTCTGGCGCAGGTAGAGTCTGCGCAAGCAGCTATCAATTCTGCAGCACCTGATACGCTGGAGGTCCATGCGCTGACCCTGCGCCTGCCGAACGGACAAGTCTTGTTGCAAGGGCAAAACCTGCATGCAGCGCCTGGCGACAGCATTCTGCTCAACGGCCCGTCGGGCAGCGGCAAGTCCACGCTATTCCGTGCGCTGGCGGGCATTTGGCCATTTTCCAGCGGACATGTCGCGCAGCCGCAAGATGCGATGTTCATCCCCCAGCGGCCCTATTTCCCGGACGGCAAGCTGCGCGATGCCCTGGCCTACCCCTCGGCAGCCGACCAATACGACGACGCACAGCTGCGCCAAGCGTTGGCAGATGCCTTGCTGCCTGACCTGGGTGAACAGCTGGACGTGGAAGCCGCCTGGAGCCAAAAACTCTCGGGTGGCGAGCAGCAGCGGCTGGCAATTGCACGCGTTCTGCTGAAGAAACCCCGCTGGATTTATGCCGACGAAGCCACCAGCGCACTCGACGCCCCGACCGAAGAAGCCATATACAAACGGCTGCTAGCGCAGGTACAACAGGCGCAAGGCGCTATTATTTCAATAGCTCACAGACCCGCCATCGGCGCCTTCCACAGCACGCGCTGGACGCTGGAGCCACAGGCCGAAGGCGCTGCGGCTCGCTACCACTTGGTGCAAAGCCAGGGCTGAAACAACAAGGGCCCCGTCGGGGCCCTTTAAAAATACCTTGACGATTTAAACGCTGCTGCTGGTCTTTTTCACGATGGTGGGGTCGGAGTAGGTTAGCGGCCCTTCGGATTGCTTTTCAGAATTCAAAACCTGGTTGGTCGCCTGGTTGGTCACGTCCACCGCATTGCCACCGGCGCGCCACAGAGCCTGCAAAAAGTCCAGCAACTTCTTTGACAGGGGTTCGGGCGGCGGGTTTTCCACCTTTTTATCGGAGGCCTGGGGCGTGGTGGTCCAGTCTTTGGACGGCTCGTTTTCAGTCGTCGTGGGCTGGTTCGGGCCTGGCTCCTTGCCGGCATCGACAAGTTTGGCGGTCTTGGCGGTATCTTCGGGTGCTGCGCTTTGAACCGGGTCTTGTGTCTTCTTGGTCTCGACAGCGGCTACCGAAGCTGCAGCATTTGCCGCGCCAACCGCGGTATTGGCCACACCAGCCACTGCTTTGATACCACCGGCTTCGTCGGCTTTTTCCTTGGCAGCAGGCTGGATGGACGCTCGCAAGCGTGCCGCAGCCTCCAGCGCGGCAATCTCTTGCTGGGTGGTGGAGATATCCACTTTCGTGGAAGGTTCGGGCTTGGACGCCGCCTCTACCTTGGCGGTCGCTTCCTGAATCAATGCGGACTCGGCCTTGGGGGCCGCCGCACCGATGCCCGAATGCGTACCGGCGGCAGTCGGCGGCCAGCTAGCGGTTCGTTCAACAGAGGGCAGTTGCATAGCGTTCACCAGGTTAGAGGGCGATGGAATACTTTTTCCACACCACGTATCTTGGTTAACGGCAGAAATGGAGGCTTATTTAGGGCTATTTCTTAAAAAAGATAAAAATCTTTACAAAGAAACATTTTCCCGGCCCTCAAGTTTTCAAAGGAAGCGCTCCAGCAGGCGGCGCGAGGCCCGGTCCAGGGTCAGCATGTCGCGCACGCGGAACTGCACGCCCGCCCCGCCAGCGATCAGCAGGCCGGTCCGGCCCAGACGGCGGATGTCTTCCTCGGTCTTGAGCACGAACTCGGTGTCACCCCGATCGGTCTCCACCGTCCACACGCTGGGGGTGGAAAAGGTGGACACGGTCTTTAGCCGCCGGATCTCGGGCACAAACTCGCGGTTGGCCAATTCTTCAGACAACAGCGCCCACACCGCTGGCGGCAGGCTGCTGGTTTGCGCTACCCACACCAGCTCGCGGCCTTCGGTGCCAACCAGGGACAAGCCCTCTTCAGGCGACGTAATGGGAAATGCCCGTACCGGCAGCACACCCTCGTGGCGCTCACCGCTGGCAAGCACCAGCACCAGACGCCCAAAAGCGTCACGTTCCAGTTGGAAATCAGGGGTCAACACAGCCATCATGGATTACCTGCAGGGTGGGCCGAATGGGCTATCGGCATGGAGGCGGACAAACTTAAACCCTCGTCTTCGGCTTCAGTGCGGCGCAACTGGGCCTGGTAGAGGCGCCAGTACGCCCCCTGGCGCTCCATCAATTCCTCATGCGGGCCGACCTCGACCACCCGACCGCGGTCCATCACCACCAGGCGGTCTGCCTTGCGCAAGGTGGACAAGCGGTGGGCGATGGCGATGGTGGTGCGGCCCTGCACCAGGTTGTCCAGCGCCTTCTGGATCTCGTTCTCGGTCTCGGTATCCACCGAGGAGGTGGCCTCGTCCAGGATCAGGATGCGCGGGTCGATCAGCAAGGCCCGGGCGATGGAAATGCGCTGGCGCTCCCCGCCCGACAGGCCCTGGCCACGCTCGCCCACCAGCGAGTCATAGCCCTGGGGCAGGCGCAGGATGAACTCGTGCGCATGCGCGGCGCGCGCGGCCGCCACGATCTCGGTGCGGCTGGCGTCTGGCCGGCCGTAGGCGATGTTCTCGGCAATCGTGCCAAAGAACAGAAAGGGCTCTTGCAGCACCAGGCCGATGTGGCGGCGGTAGTCGGCCACGGCAAAACGGCGGATATCGGTGCCGTCCACCTGGATGGAACCGTCGGTTACGTCGTAAAAACGGCAGATCAGGTTCACCAGGGTGCTTTTGCCCGAGCCGCTGTGGCCGACCAGGCCGATCATTTCACCCGGACGTATCACCAGATCCATGTCACGGATGACCGAGCGGTTGCCGTAGCGGAAGCCAATGCCTTTCATCTCGATCTGGCCGCGCACCTGCACCGCGCCGGGCATGCCCGAGCCGACCACCACGGGTTGGGTGGGTTCCGGCACATTCGATACATGGTCCAGGATGTCAAAAATGCGCTTGGCGCCAGCCGCCGCCTTCTGCGTGACCGACACAATGCGGCTCATCGAGTCCAGCCGGGTGTAGAAGCGGCCGATATAGGCCACGAACGCGGTCAACACCCCCACGGTGATCTGCTGCTTGGAAACCAGCCAGATACCGAAGGCCCAGACCACCAGCAGGCCGACCTCGGTCAACAGCGACACCGTGGGCGAAAACAGCGACCAGACCTTGTTCAACCTGTCATTGGCTTCCAGGTTGTGCTTGTTTGCCGAGCGGAAACGCTGAGCTTCGCGCTTTTCCTGGGCAAATGCCTTGACCACGCGGATGCCGGGGATGGTGTCAGCCAGGACATTGGTCACTTCAGACCAGACCCGGTCGATCTTCTCGAAGCCGGTGCGCAGCCTGTCACGCACGATATGGATCATCCATGCGATGAAGGGCAAGGGGATCAGTGTCACCAGCGCCAGCAGCGGGTTTTGGTAGAACAGGATCACCGCCGTCATGGAGATCATCAGCACGTCGGTGGCGAAATCCAGCGCATGTAACGACAAAAAGACGCAGATGCGGTCGGTTTCCGAGCCGATGCGCGACATCAGGTCGCCAGTGCGTTTGCCACCAAAGTAGTCCAGCGACAGCTGCAGCAGGTGGTCAAAGGTGGCGGTACGCAGGTCGGCGCCAATGCGCTCCGACACCAGCGACAAGATATAGGTACGCGCCCAGTTCAGCCCCCAGCCCAGCAAGGCGGCGCCCAGCAGCCCGCCCAGGTACACCACCACCTTATGCGGTTCAATGGTCTGGCCGTTCTGGAACGGGATCAGTATCTCGTCCATCAAGGGTATCGCCAGGTAGGGCGGGATCATGGATGCTGCGGTGGACGCCAGCGTCAGACCGAAGCCGGCCGCCAGCTGCTTGCGGTAAGGCTTGGCAAAGCGCCACAGGCGCAGCAGCACCCAAGTCGATGGCGGCGTATGCAGCTCACGCTGGCAGACGCTGCACTCGTCGCTATCGGGCGGCAACGGGGAATGGCAGGTGGGGCACAGGCCAGGGTCGTCGGCCACCGCCAGCGGGTCGATTGGTACCAAGCGTAGCTCGAACAGCTTGAGCAGGCGCAGCGCCTGCGGGTCGGCAGCCAAGGTGTAGCGCCAGCTGGCCAAACGGGTGTGGCTGTTGTGCAACTCCAGCGTACCCACGCCAGCATGGTCGAAATGGCGCAGGGCCAGATCTGAAGCCAGCGGCCAGCTGGTCCACACGCCATCCTGGCAGGCCAGCAGGCGCTGGTTGGTCAAGGCCAGCAGGCCGGGCACAAAGCGCAGCTGGGTATCCAGGTCAACGGACAGGCTGGCTACGACGTTCTCGTGGGCAAGGAGCTGCTTTTGCAGCCCAAGGGAAATATCGACTGTATGGTGTTCTTGCATTTTTTTGACCCCGCGATCTCTTACCTGGTGCCAGATGGGCCAGCGCCTCAGCGGGGCCTCAGATTCTCGCCGATGGCGCCTTCATTTCTCACTACCATATAGCAAAGTGCACAATAGCCACCCGCAGCCGGGGTGCCCGGCCACAACCCCCCCGAAGAACATGAGCCCCAAGGACGATATCCAACTTCTGCGCATCAACTACCTGCGCGGCCCCAACATCTGGACCTACCGACCGGCTCTCGAAGTCTGGCTAGACCTGGGGGAACTCGAAGACTACCCCTCCAATCTCCTGCCAGGTTTTACCGACCGCCTGGTCGCCATGCTGCCCGCCCTGGTGGAACACCACTGCGGCGTTGGCGAACGCGGTGGCTTCCTGCAACGTCTGGTGGAAGGCACCTGGGCCGGCCATATCCTGGAGCACGCAGTGATCGAGTTGCTGAACCTGGCGGGCATGCCCACCGGCTTTGGCCAAACCCGCAGCACCTCCCAGCGCGGCGTCTACCGCATGGTGTTCCGGGCGCGTGACGAGCAGGTTGCCCGTACCGCCCTGGCCCAAGGCCACCGGCTGCTGATGTCGGCCATCAACGATGTTCCGTTTGACGTAGCCGCCGCCGTGGCCGCCGTGCGCGCCGAGGTGGATGACTGCTACCTGGGCCCCAGCACCGCCTGCATCGTGGCCGCCGCCACCGACCGGGGCATTCCGCACATCCGCCTGAATGACGGCAACCTGGTGCAACTCGGCCATGGTGCCCGCCAACGCCGTATCTGGACGGCAGAGACCGAATTCACCAGCGCCATCGCCGAAGGCATCGCGCATGACAAAGACCTGACCAAGACCCTGCTGCAGTCCTGCGGTGTGCCCGTGCCCGAGGGAGTAGCCGTGGACAGCCCGGCCGCCGCCTGGGAAGCCGCGCAAGACATCGGACTGCCCGTGGTGGTGAAGCCATCCGACGGCAACCATGGCCGCGGCGTCACCCTGGACCTGAGCAACCAGGCCGACATCGAAGCCGCCTACCTGGTGGCCGAAAAGCACGGTAGCGAAGTGCTGGTAGAGCGCTTTGTGCGCGGCAACGAGCACCGCCTGCTGGTGGTCGGTGGCCGCGTGGTCGCCGCCGCACGCGGCTCGGTGGCCTGGGTTACCGGCAACGGCCACTCCACCGTGGTGGAGCTGGTTGATACCCATATCAACACCGACCCGCGCCGGGGCACCCACGAAGACGCACCATTGGGCCTGATCGACACCCGTGGCGACGAAGCCGTGCTGCTGGACCTGCAGCGCCAGGGCCTGACGCCCGACTCGGTACCCGCCGCTGGCCGCCAGGTGCTGATCCAGCGCAACGGCAACGTGGCGATCGACTGCACCGACCAGATGCACCCCGAGGTGGACCACATCGTTTCGCTGGCGGCTCGTATCGTGGGCCTGGACATTGCTGGTGTGGACGTGGTGGCCGAGGACATTTCCAAGCCGCTGAGCGCCCAAGGCGGCGCCATCGTCGAAGTGAATGCCGGCCCCGGCCTGCTGATGCACCTGAAACCGGCCGAGGGCGCC
Organism: Rhodoferax sp. GW821-FHT07F03; assembly: GCF_059418745.1. Classification (NCBI taxonomy): domain Bacteria; kingdom Pseudomonadati; phylum Pseudomonadota; class Betaproteobacteria; order Burkholderiales; family Comamonadaceae; genus Rhodoferax; species Rhodoferax sp. GW821-FHT07F03. The sequence goes on along the minus strand of NZ_JBWKQM010000003.1, from coordinate 56,429 downwards.
CCCCGCCCCGTGGGCCGAGCCATCGTGGACCACCTGTTCTCCGAGCACGAAACCGGCCGCATCCCGGTGGTCGGCGTAGCCGGCACCCAGGCCACACACACCATTTCTCGCCTGGTCGCCTGGCTGCTGCACCTGAGCGGCCTGCGCGTGGGCCTGGCTTGCCGCGACGGCCTGTTTCTGGACACCCGCCGCATTGAATCCACCGACTGCGCCCACTGGGCACCATCGCACCGCCTGCTGATCAACCGCTCCATGGAAGCCGCGGTGATTGAAAACGGCGCGGCCAGCATCCTGCGCGACGGCCTGGCCTACGACCGCTGTGCCGTGGGCATCGTCACCGACATGGGCGGTGCAGACAAGCTGGCTGAATTCGACATCACCGAGGAAGACCAGCTCTACAAAGTGCTGCGTACCCAGGTAGACGTCGTCTTGCCCGAAGGCGTGGCGGTGCTGAATGCGGCCAACGCGCGCGTGGCCCAGATGGCCGAACTCTGTGACGGCAGCTCCATCCTGTATGGCCTGGACCCGCAGTTGGAAGCCACCGTAGCCCACCGCGCCACCGAAGGCCGTGCCGTGGTGGTCAACAAGGGCTACATCATGCTGGCCACCGGCAGCTCCGAAGCACCATTGGTGAGCCTGGACATCCTGTCTGCCGTCTGGCAGCGCGAGGTGCCGCTGGAACCCATCCTGGCCGCGATTGCCGCCGCCTGGGCCATGGACATCTCGCCCGACCTGATCGTCGCCGGCCTGAAAACATTTGAGCTGGACCTGCCTACCGCGCGCACCGTACTCCCCGCCGTGCCCACAGCAGCGCCCTACCGTACCGAACAAGAAGATAGAAAGACCGACTGATGGAAGTCTCACGCATTCGGGCCCTGCGTGGCCCCAATCTCTGGAGCCGCCACACCGCCGTCGAAGCCGTGGTTTCGTGCGTGGAAAACGAACGTGCCATCGGCCAGTTGCCCGGCTTCGAGGCCACCGTACGCGCACTGTTCCCCGCCATAGGCCCGCTGCGCCCCAACCGCGAACACGCCTCGGTATCCCTGGCCCATGTGCTGGAAGCCGCCACCCTGGCCCTGCAAGCCCAGGCCGGCTGCCCTGTGACCTTCAGCCGCACGGCCTCTACACCGCAAGCGGGCACCTACCAGGTCATCGTGGAATACAGCGAAGAGGCTGTTGGCCGCCAGGCACTCGAACTCGCCCAGGCGTTGATCCAGGCCGCCCTGAGCAACACCACATTCGACGTGGACAGCGCCATCGCCCAGCTGCGCGAAACCGATGAAGATGAACGCCTCGGCCCCAGCACCGGCGCCATCGTGGACGCGGCCGTAGCCCGCGGCATTCCCTACCGCCGCCTGACCAAGGGCAGCATGGTGCAATTTGGCTGGGGCTCGCGCCAACGCCGCATCCAGGCGGCTGAGTTCGACGCCACCAGCGCTGTCTCCGAGGCGATTGCCCAAGACAAAGACCTGACCAAAAAACTGCTGCACGCCGCCGGCGTACCCGTGCCTCTGGGTCGCCCCGTCAATAGCTTGGATGAAGCCTGGCAAGTCGCCCAGGAAATCGGCCTGCCCGTCGTGGTCAAGCCGCAGGATGGCAACCAGGGCAAGGGCGTCACCGTGAACATCGTGGACCGCCCGCACCTGGAAGTAGCCTATGCCGCCGCCGCCGAGATTGGCGAAGTCATGGTGGAAAAATTCCTGCCCGGCAGCGACTTCCGCCTGCTGGTGGTGGGCAACAAACTGGTAGCTGCAGCCCGCCGTGACCCGCCCCAGGTGCTGGGCGACGGCGTGCACACCGTGCGCGAGCTGGTGGACATCGTCAACTCCGACCCCAAGCGCGGCGAAGGCCATGCCACCTCGCTGACCAAGATCCGCTTTGACGACATCGCCATCGCCCGCCTGGCCTTGCAAGGCCTGCAGCCAGAATCGATTGCCGAAAAAGGTCGGCGCATCATTCTGCGCAACAACGCCAACCTGAGCACCGGCGGCACCGCCACCGATGTGACCGACGACGTGCACCCCGCCGTCGCGGCCCAGGCCGTGGCCGCCGCGCAAATGATTGGCTTGCACATCTGCGGCGTGGACGTGGTCTGCGAAAGCATGCTCAAACCGCTGGAAGACCAGCACGGCGGTATCGTGGAAGTGAACGCCGCCCCTGGCCTGCGCATGCACATTTCGCCGTCATTCGGCAAGGGCCGCAACGTCGGCGAAGCCATGGTCAGCAACCTGTATGCGCCGGGCGAAGACGGCCGCATCCCGGTGGTCGCCGTCACGGGCACCAACGGCAAGACCACCACCGCCCGCCTGATCGCCCATCTGTTCACCAGCAGCGGCATGCGCGTCGGCATGACCAACACCGATGGCGTGTACGTCAACGGCCGCCAGATCGACAGCGGCGACTGCTCGGGCCCGAAAAGCGCGCGCAATGTGCTGATGCATCCCGACGTGGATGCGGCCGTGTTCGAAACCGCGCGCGGCGGCCTGCTGCGCGAGGGCCTGGGTTTCGACCGCTGCCAGGTCGCCGTGGTGACCAATATCGGCGCCGGTGACCACCTGGGCCTGAACTACATCACCACGGTGGAAGACCTGGCCGTGCTCAAGCGCGTGATCGTGCAAAACGTGCAGGCCACCGGCTATGCCGTGCTGAACGCCGCCGACCCCATCGTCGCGGCCATGGGCGCCTCCTGCCCCGGCAACGTGATCTTCTTCACCGCCGACCGCCACCACCCGGTGATGGCCACACACCGGGCCCAAGGCCGGCGCACGGTGTATGTGGATGGCGACCACATCGTGGCGGCCGTGGGTTCCTGGCGCGAACAGATCGCCTTGCGCGATGTGCCGTTGACCCGTGCCGGCACCATCGGCTTCCAGGTGGACAACGCCATGGCCGCCGTGGCTGCCGCCTGGGGTGTGGGCCTGAACTGGGACACCATCCGCCGTGGCCTGTCCAGCTTTGCCAATGACGCCGACAACGCGCCTGGCCGCTTCAACGTCATGGACTACCGTGGCGCCACCATCATTGCCGACTACGGCCACAACCCGGACGCCATGCGCGCCCTGGTTGCCGCAGTGGACGCCATGCCCGCCAAGCGCCGCTCGGTGGTCATCAGCGGCGCTGGCGACCGGCGCGACGAAGACATCCGCGAGCAAACCATCATCCTGGGCGACGCTTTTGACGACGTGATCCTGTTTGAAGACGCATGCCAGCGTGGCCGCGCCGACGGCGAAGTCGTCGCCCTGCTGCGCGAGGGCCTGGCCAACGCCCAGCGCACCCGCCAGGTGGACGAAATCTATGGCGAATTCATCGCCATCGACAAGGCCCTGGAACGCCTGCAGCCCGGCGACTTGTGCCTGATCCTGGTGGACCAGGTGGAAGAAGCCCTGGCCCACCTGGCCCAGCGCGTCGCCGCCGCCTGAGCCATTCCAGGCAGCGCCCCAGTTTCATAAAAGAAATGGGGCGCTGGCGCAGAATACATCTGCGCCAGCAGCTACCAAAAATATAGCAACCGCGTTCGTTCGCGCAGATCGGGCTGGGTACAGATTCGCAACAGGGTGTAGCCAGCGCGGCTGCCGCCCGGCTGGACTGTAAAATCGCGCCTTTTCGCCCCCTCCCCTCCCATGTCGTCTGTCCCCGCTGGGCACTCCCGTGCCTGCTTTGACCTGAAAAGCGCTACGCTGCCCTTGATGGCGCTGGTGCTCAAGACCGCCAACCTCAACATCCTGGGGCAAGAGCTGGAAGCGCGCTATGGCGACACGCCCGACTTCTTTGACCAGGACCCGGTAGTCGTCAACCTGGCGCAGGTCGAGGAAGAAGCTCTGCCCATAGACTTCAAACAACTGTGCGTGCTGCTGCACAGCTACCGCATGCATGCCATTGCCGTGCACGGTGGCAGCCCGGAACAACGCGCCGCAGCCGTGGCCGTGGGCCTGGTGGAAGCACCCGACATTACCCACGCACAGCCGCTGCCGGCCCCCGCCCCTGCGCCCGTGGCACCCGAAGCAATTGCCCCCGCTGTGGCGCCCGGCACGCTGATCATCGACAAGCCTTTGCGATCCGGCCAGCAGGTTTACGCCCGGGGCGGCGACCTGGTGGTGCTGGCCGTGGTGAGCTTTGGCGCCGAAGTGCTGGCCGACGGCAATGTGCATGTGTACGCCCCGCTGCGTGGCCGCGCGATTGCCGGCGCCAAGGGCAATACCGATGCACGCATTTTCAGCACCTGCCTGGAAGCCCAGCTGGTGTCGATTGCCGGCACCTACCGTACCTCCGAAATCCCGCTGCCCGCCGATGTGCTGGGCAAGGCGGCCCAGATTCGCCTGGTAGGCGAAAAGCTGGTGATGGAACCTCTTCTTTAAACACTCTCAACCCAGAAAGACCCGCATCCCATGACCAAGATCATTGTGGTGACATCCGGCAAAGGTGGCGTTGGCAAAACCACCACCAGCGCCAGCTTCGCATCCGGCCTCGCTCTGCGCGGCCACAAGACGGCGGTGATCGACTTTGACGTCGGTCTGCGCAACCTGGACCTGATCATGGGTTGCGAACGCCGCGTGGTGTACGACCTGATCAACGTGATCCACAACGAAGCGAATCTGAACCAGGCGCTGATCAAGGACAAGCAGTGCGACAACCTGTTCGTGCTGGCCGCCTCGCAAACCCGCGACAAGGATGCCCTCACGCAGGACGGCGTGGAGCGCGTGCTGAAGGACCTGGGCGACATGGGCTTCGAGTACATCGTCTGCGACTCACCTGCCGGCATCGAAACCGGTGCGCTGATGGCCATGCACTTTGCCGATGAGGCCCTGGTGGTGACCAACCCCGAAGTCTCCTCGGTGCGCGATTCCGACCGCATCCTGGGCATGCTGGGGTCCAAGACCAAGCGCGCCATAGAAGGCAAAGCCCCCGTCAAGGAACACCTGGTCATCACCCGCTACAACCCCACCCGCGTGGAAGACGGCCACATGCTGTCGCTGGAAGACATCCAGGACATCCTGCGCATTCCGCTGATGGGCGTGATCCCCGAGTCGGAAACCGTGCTGCAGGCATCGAACCAGGGCCTGCCGGCCATCCATCTGGCAGACAGCGATGTGTCCGAGGCGTATAAGGACGTGGTGGCACGCTTCCTGGGCGAAGAAAAACCCATGCGTTTTGTGGAAGCCGTGAAACCCGGGTTTTTCAAGCGCCTGTTCGGGGGGAAATAAACCATGTCTTTCCTGTCTTTCCTGCTGGGGGAAAAGAAAAAGACCGCCACGGTCGCCAAAGAGCGGCTGCAGATCATTCTGGCGCACGAGCGCAGCGGCCGCGGCGCCAGCCGTCCTGACTACCTGCCCGCACTGCAGCGCGAACTGGTGGCCGTGATCAGCAAATACGTGTCCATCAACGCTGACGACATCAAGGTCCACCTGGAACGCCAGGACAACCTGGAAGTGTTGGAAGTGAAGATCGAACTGCCAGAGGCCCTTCGATGAAAGCGTGGATGGCTGCCGCAGGTATTTCTGTCGCCTGCGCAAGCAGCCTACATGCTGAACAAATTGGCGCGGTAGACACGGCCTTCCAGTGGATAGGCCCGGACCACAAGATCGTGGTCGAAGCCTATGACGACCCGCAGGTGCAAGGCGTGACCTGCTATGTATCGCGTGCCAAGACCGGTGGCATCAAGGGCGCGCTGGGCCTGGCCGAAGACAAGGCCGAGGCATCCATTGCCTGCCGCCAGGTTGGCCCCATCAGCTTCAGCAAACCACTGCCCCAGCAGGATGAGGTGTTCAACGAACGCCTGTCCATCCTGTTCAAGAAGCTGCGCATCGTGCGGATCGTGGACAAACAGCGCAACGCGCTGATCTACCTGACCTATTCAGACAAGCTGATCGACGGTTCGCCGCAAAATGCCGTCACCGCCGTGCCGGTAGAGCGTGGCACGGTGATTCCGCTCAAATAGATGGTGAACAGACTCTAGGGCCGCTCAGGCCCAGTCGTTGCCACCCATATCGCCGAGATCAAACACCTCGTCGTTACCCGAGCTGTCCATGCTGGACGGCGTATCCACCGCAAAAGCCCCGGCATCCCTGGCCAGGCTGCTATCGCTCTGGCCCAGGAAATTGCTGTCCAGCGATGGGAAGGAGGGCACCAGCTCAGTCAGGCCAAAGGTCGATGCCGACGCATTGTTGTGGTGGCCCATCAGGTTCTCAATGCCCTGGAACAAAAAGGCACCGGCTGCCACTCCAGCCGCCGTGGTCGCCATGCTGGTCAAAAAGCTGGGCGCCTGGAAGCGTGAAGGCGCAGCCGCCACAGGTGCAACAGGTGCAGGTGCGGGCGAATAGGCAGGTGGGAGCGCCGATGCAGGCGGCGCCACAGGCGACTGCGCATACGCCGACGAAGCAGGATTGCGACCCCATGCCGTGCTGTCCAGAAAGCTACCGCTTGCCGAAGCCGGTGCCTTGCTGCGTTGCAATTCAGCCTGCAAGCTGGCGATCTGCGCCTGGGCCGCTTGCAGTGCCTGGTCCTGTAGCAGGCTGCGCTGGACCAGCAAGTACGTGGCATCCGGCTGGCAGGCCACCGTGCTTTCAATCAGCGCATGGGCTTCGGGGTCTTTGGGGCCGCCCTTGGCCAGAGCCAGCTGCTGCAGGAACTGGGTCAGTTGTTCGCGTTCTTGGAAGTTCATAAAAACCTCGTCCAGGTAGTAGTACTTAATAGATACGCACTGTGATCCACAAATTCAATACCTATACATGCCAGGTGGTGAAGCAAACGTAAAGATCCGGTAATTTTGCATACAAACGGAATTAGGTTTTATGTGCAGCTATATTTTCCATAGCTGCTTGCGCAGATTCCATGTGCGCCAGCCCCCTATTTCCTTCAAAACTGCCGTCCACAGCTCCAGGCTGCCGAGGTGCCTGTGCAAGGCGCTGCGGACACGGCACCCGTAATGCGATACTTGGGGCATTGCCGTAGGGATTTCCAAGCTGCTCCGCGCCATGCCGTTTTGAAGGCCGAGGCTCTGGCGCGACATCCCCGGCGGCCCTGCCCCGCATCGAAAACAACTCCAACACGTCCACCGCCCTGGGATGCGAACCGCCGCAACCGTCGCCACCACCATGCCCCCCGTCAACACGCCCCACATCAAAGGCTGGTGCCCCGGTGCGCTGCGCCCCATGCTATCGGGCGACGGGCTGGTGGTGCGTGTACGCCCGCAGGCTGGGCGGCTCACACCCACCCAGGCAGGCGGCATTGCCGCGCTATCCAACAGCCATGGCAACGGCCTGCTCGACCTGACCAGCCGCGCCAATCTGCAGCTGCGTGGCGTTGCGCCCGCATCGCACCCCGGGCTGATCCAGGGGCTGCGGGATCTGGACCTGCTGGATGCCAGCCCGGAAGCTGAAGCCCTGCGCAACATCGTCGTCACGCCGTTCTGGACGCCGGGCGACGGCACCCTGCAGATCGCCAACACCCTGGCCCAGGCCCTCGCCGCACCGGACGCACCCGACTTGCCAGGCAAGTTCGGCTTTGCGGTAGATACAGGCCCACGGGCCGTGCTGGGCAGCACCTCGGCCGACATCCGCATCGAACGCAACGCCTTGGGTTACACCGTGCGTGCCGATGGCTATGCGACCGTGGCCGAAGTGTCGGCGAACGAAACCGTACCCGCCGCGATAGAGCTGGCCCGCTGGTTTCTGGCCCAGCGCGGCGCAACACCGGGGCGCAGCCGGATGGCGGCGCTAGCGCCGCAGGCCCTCCCAGCGCAATTTCAAATGCCAATGGCCACCCCGGCTGCGGCCACCCAACCCCAGCCAGGCGGAGTCGCAGCAGGCTGGCTGGCCGGAGCCGAATTCGGCCAGCTCGCCGCAGCCACACTCGCCGCCCTAGCCGATCTGGGCCCGCTGCGCATGACGCCCTGGCACATGCTCCTGGTCGAAGGCGCCACCCAGGCGCCCGACCTGGCCGGCCTGATCACCCAGGCCGACGATCCGCGACTGCGCGTGGTCGCATGCACCGGCGCACCGGGCTGTCTGCAGGCCCTAGCCGCCACACGGCCCCTGGCCCGTGCGCTGGCACCCCAGGTGCCCGCCGGCCACCTGTTGCATGTCTCCGGCTGCAGCAAAGGCTGCGCCCACCAGCGCGCCGCGCTGACACTGGTGGCAACCCCGACGGGCTTTGACCTGATCCGTAACGGCACGGCATCTGCCTCCCCCGATGTACAGGCCTTGTCTACCGAATCCATTGCTTCTTACTTGTTCCCCACATTCCATGCGCCACGCATTTGAAACCGATGGCGTAGCCATTTACCGCCAGTCCTTCGCCATCATCCGGGCCGAGGCCGATCTGGCCCGCTTCAACCCCATCGAAGAGCTGGCCGTCGTCCGCATGATCCACGCTACCGGCATGGTCGGCCTGGAAGCCCATGTGCGCTTTTCCGAAGGCATGGCCGAAGCCGCCCGCAGCGCGCTGGAGGCCGGTGCCCCCATCCTGTGCGATGTGCGCATGGTCAGCGAGGGCATTACCCGTACCCGCCTGCCCGCCAACAACCAGGTCATCTGCACGCTCAACGATCCCGCTGTGCGCGAGCTGGCCCAGACCCTGTCGACCACCCGCAGCGCCGCCGCGCTGGAGCTGTGGCGGCCGCACCTGGCCGGCGCCGTGGTGGCCATAGGGAATGCGCCCACCGCGCTATTTCACCTGCTAAACATGCTGCAAGACCCGGCCTGCCCACGTCCAGTCGCCATCATCGGTTGCCCAGTGGGCTTTGTCGGTGCGGCGGAATCCAAGGCCGCGCTGATGGCCGACTTGCCGGCGCCGTCACTGGTAGTGCAGGGCCGCCTGGGTGGCTCGGCCATCACCGTCGCCGCAGTCAATGCATTGGCCAGCCGGAGAGAAATCTGATGGGCCGCATCCTTTGCGCCGGGCTCGGCCCCGGCGATCCCGATTTGATGAGCGTGCGTGCCGACCGCGCGATCCGCGCCGCCGGCCATGTCGCCTACTTCCGCAAGAAAGGCCGCCCCGGCCAAGCACGGCGCATCGTCGAAGGCATGCTGGCACCAGGGGTGACCGAGTACGCGATGGAATACCCGGTGACCACCGAGCTGCCCTTCGACAGCCCCGAGTACATCGCCTGCCTGGCCGGCTTCTACGACGACTGGGCCGCCCGCCTGGCAGTGCTGGCGCAAACCGAAGACGTGCTGGTGCTGTGCGAGGGTGACCCCTTCTTTTACGGCTCGTTCATGCACCTGTTCACCCGGCTACAGGGCCGCGCCGCGGTGGAAGTGATACCCGGCATTCCGGGCATGGTGGGCTGCTGGTGGGCCACCGGCACACCGATCACCTGGGGTGACGACGTCTTGACCGTGCTCATGGGCACGCTGCCCGAGGCCGAGCTGCTGCGCCATATGCAATCCGCCGACGCGCTGGTCATTATGAAGACCGGCCGCAACCTGCCACGCGTGCGCAACGCGCTGGCCGCCGCTGGCCGGCTGGACCAGGCCTGGCTGGTCGAACGCGGCACCATGCCGGGCGAGCGGGTTGTGCCACTAATCGAAGTGGACGGCACCGACTGCCCCTACTTCGCCATCGTGCTGGTGCACGGCCATGGGCGCCGCCCCGAGGTACTGGAATGAGCGGCTGGCTGTGCATTGCGGGTCTTGGCCCGGGCGACCCGCATCTGGTCACACCCGAAGTCACCGCCGCGATTGATGCCGCCACCGACGTGGTCGGCTACATCCCCTACGTGGCGCGCATCGCGCCGCGTGCAGGCTTGTCGCTGCACCCCTCCGACAACCGGGTGGAGATGGACCGCGCGCGTGCGGCCCTGGCCATGGCGGCCGTTGGCCGCCGCGTGGTGGTGGTGTCGTCCGGCGACCCAGGCGTATTTGCCATGGCGTCCGCCGTATTCGAAGCCCTGGAAGGCATGCCCACGTGGCAGCAGCTGGATATCCGCGTGCTGCCCGGCATCACCGCCATGCTGGCCGCCGCAGCCCGCGCTGGCGCGCCGCTGGGCCACGACTTCTGCGCCATCAACCTCAGTGACAACCTGAAACCCGCCAGCCTGATCGAAACCCGCGTGCGCGCCGCCGCCGGGGCAGACTTTGCGATGGCGTTTTACAACCCGCGCTCGGCCAGCCGACCCGACACCTTTGGCCGCATCCTGGCCGTACTGCGCGAGACCTGCGGGCCTGGCAGGCTGATCACCTTTGCACGCGCCGTGTCTACGCCGCAGGAACAGATCCTTACCGTCACACTGGCCGAGGCCACGCCCGAGATGGCCGATATGCGCACCGTGGTGCTGGTCGGCAATGCCGCCACGCGCCGCGTGGGGCGCTTCGTCTACACGCCACGAACCGCAGGATGAGCTGCGATCCAGTCCATCACCTCGGCCACCGTGGCGACAGTGGCGCGGGCAGGAATGTAGGGGCGGTCTACCAAGATTACCGGTATGCCCAGCGCTCGCGCAGCAACCAGTTTGGCCTCTGCGCCGCTGCCACCGGCGTTCTTGGCCACCACATGGCTGATGCCATGGGCCTGTATCAAAGCACGATCGCCGTCCACCGTGAATGGGCCGCGCGCCAGCACCACCTCGGCCTGGGGCAAGGGCAGGTCCGGCACGTTATCAACCAGACGCAACAGGTAATGGTGCTGCGGACGCACCGCAAACGCGGCCAGGTTTTGCCGGCCAATCGCCAAAAACACCCGGGCCGGCGCCTGGGGCAATGCGGCAACGGCAGCTTCGATATCGGGCACATGCTGCCACTGGTCACCAGCCTGAGCCACCCAGGCCGGGCGCTCCAGGGCCAGCAACGGAAGACCCAAAGCGCCACAGGCCGCAATCGCATTGCCGCTCATCTGTGCCGCGAACGGATGGGTGGCATCCACCACATGGCTGATACCCTGTGCCTGCAGCCAGGTTTGCAAACCCGCGACACCGCCAAAGCCGCCAACCCGCATAGGCAGTGGCTGTGCAACGGGCGCTTCGGTGCGGCCGGCGTACGAAAACACTGCGTCCATACCGGCCGCAGCCAGGGCGCGGGCCAACTGGCTGGCTTCTGTGGTTCCCCCCAATACGAGGATGCGTAGCATGGTTGATCCCTGGCTTTCCATCATAGGTTTAGGCGAAGACGGGCTGGCTGGCCTGAGTGATGCCAGCCGCGCAGCACTGGATGCTGCCGAAGTCATTTTTGGCGGACCGCGCCACCTGGCGCTGGCCGATGCCGGGCCGCGCGGCCAGCCATGGCCCGTGCCTTTTGACGTGGCCCCGGTGCTGGCACTGCGCGGCCAACGTGTGGCCGTGCTGGCCTCGGGCGACCCGTTCTGGTTTGGTGCCGGCGGTAGCCTGGCAGCGCAACTGGATGCAACGGAGTGGACTGCCTACCCCGCGCCCTCCACGTTCTCGCTGGCGGCTGCACGCCTGGGTTGGCGACTGGAAGAAGTGGCTTGCCACGGCCTGCACGCCACCCCATTTGCCAGCATCCGCCCCAGCCTGCAGCGCGGCGCACGCCTGTTGTGCCTGCTGCGCGACGGCACGGCCGTGCGCGACTTCAGCTCCTGGCTGGACCAGCAAGGTTTTGGCAGCTCGGTACTCTGCGTGCTGGAAGCCCTGGGCGGCCCGCGTGAACGCATACGCCACAGCACGGCCGCCGGTTTTGATCTGCTGGATGTCGCCGCCCCCGTGGCGCTTGCCATCGAGGTGGCAGGCGCGCTGGGCCTGCCACGCAGCGCTGGCCTGCCGGATGCAGACTTTGACCACGACGGCCAGATCACCAAGTCCCCCATGCGCGCGTTGACACTGGCCGCCCTGGCACCGCGCCCCGGCGAGCATCTGTGGGACATAGGCGCGGGCTCGGGCTCCGTCTCGGTGGAATGGTGTCTGGCGGGTGGCCGCGCCAGCGCCGTCGAGCAACATGCCGCGCGCGTGGCCAATATCCGAACCAATGTGGACCGCTATGGCCTGGCCGGCACTCTGCACGTGGTCGAAGGCCTGGCGCCCGAGGCGCTGGCCAGTCTGGCGCCACCGCAGGCGATCTTCGTCGGCGGTGGTTTCAATCTGGCACTGTTCACGGTTTTGCAATCCCTAGCTCCCTCTGGCTGTAGGTTGGTGGTGAATGCGGTCACGCTGGAAACCGAATCCGCGTTGACCCAGCTGCACTTGCAGCACGGCGGCGATTTGCTACGCATCGAACTGGCCCCGTCGGCACCGCTGGGCAGCATGCGTGGCTGGAAACCCGCCCGCCCGGTAGTGCAGTGGAGCATAACGCTCTGAATACGGTGGTAAAAATCGCTGGCCTGGGCTTTCGCGCCCAGGCCACAGTGGCATCACTGCGCAGCGCCTTGCAGGCCGCTGGTGCCCATGGCATCAGCGCGCTGGCCACGGCCGAAGACAAGGCCCATGCCCCCGCCCTGCGGCAGCTGGCTGCGGAACTGGGGCTACCCGTACTGGCAGTGCCACTGGCCACGCTGCAGCAGCAAGCCGCCAACGCCAGCCCCCATGCCCCCGCCCGCTACGGCGGCCACAGCTTGGCCGAAGCGGCAGCACTGGCCGCAGCCGGCATAGGCGCGCAGCTAGTCACGGCCCGGGGTGTATCCACCGACCGCATGGCCACCGCAGCCATCGCGGAAAATACCCGGCTATGACTGTCCACTTCATCGGCGCCGGCCCCGGCGCCCCCGACCTCTTGACCCTGCGCGGCCGCGACCTGATCGCCGCCAGTCCCGTCTGCCTGTATGCCGGCTCCCTGGTGCCCGAAGGCGTGCTGGCCCACTGCCCGCCGGGCGCCCGCATCGTCAACACCGCCCCGCTGTCGCTGGAGCAGATCCTGGCCGAGATCAGCGCTGCCCATGCCGCCGGGCAAGACGTGGCTCGCCTGCACTCGGGCGACCTGTCGGTCTGGTCGGCCATGGGCGAGCAGCTGCGCGGCCTGCGCACGCTGGGCATCCCCTACACCGTAACCCCAGGTGTACCCTCATTCGCCGCCGCTGCCGCCACGTTGGAAGCTGAATTGACCTTGCCAGGCCTGAGCCAGTCGGTGGTACTGACGCGCACTTCCGGCCGGGCATCGGCCATGCCCAGCACCGAGTCGCTGGCCAACTTTGCGGCCACCCAGGCCGTGCTGGCCATCCACCTGTCCATCCACGTACTGCCCCGTGTGGTGGCCGAACTGACGTCCCACTACGGCGCCGACTGCCCGGTCGCCGTGGTCTGGCGCGCCAGTTGGCCGGACGAGCGCGTGGTGCGCGCCACGCTGTCCACCATCGAAGCGGCAGTAGGTGAAGGCATGGAGCGCACGGCCTTGATCCTGGTCGGCCATACCCTGGGCGAGAACTTGGGAGCAGAAGACTTCGACCACAGCCGCCTCTACGCAGGCGACTACGACCGCCGCTACCGCCCGCTGGGCACCGCGCCACGCTTTCCAGCAGGTACCGAGTGAATATCGACCTCTGCCTGGTCGGCATAGGCACCGGCAACCCCGACCACGTCACCCGCCAGGGCGTGAAAGCGTTGAACGCCGCCGACCTCATCCTGGTGCCCCACAAAGGCGAAGGCAAAGCCGACCTGGCCGAGCTGCGCCTACAGCTGTGCCAGGAGCTGGTGACCAACCCCGCCACCCAAGTGGTGCAGTTCGACATGCCGGTACGCGACGTCAATGACCCCGACTACCCCGGCGCCGTCAATCGCTGGCACGACGCCATTGCCAACGTATGGCTCCAAAAAATGCGCGCCCATCTACCAGCAGGCGGGCGCATAGCCCTGCTGGTGTGGGGCGACCCCTCGCTCTACGACAGCACGTTGCGCATCGCCGCACGCCTGGCTTTGCAGCTGCCATTAAAAGTGTCTGTGGTGCCCGGCATCACCGCGCTGCAAGCCCTAACCGCCGCGCACGCCATCGCACTGAACGACATCAACGCCCCCGTCACACTCACCACAGGCCGCCAACTGCGCGACCACGGCTGGCCCGAAAGCGCCGACACCGTGGCCGTAATGCTGGACGGCCACTGCTCTTTTCAACACCTGCCGCCCGAGGGCATCACCATCTGGTGGGGTGCCTACCTGGGTATGGCTCAGCAGATTTGCATTGCGGGGCAGCTGGCCGAGGTGAGCGAGCGGATTCAGGTCGAACGCCAGGCTGCGCGGGTGGCGCATGGGTGGATCATGGATACGTATTTGATGCGACGGGGGTAGCGGGCCTGACACATCACTTGGTCTGCAAAGCAGCGCAAAGAGTCAGTCACGAGTGGCCGGTATCTGAATGCCCAATTCCACGATCCGCATGCATGGCGCATGCAAATTCAACTGTAAACCGGAAGCACGCCAATTGCGCGACGGGTGGAGAGCCATACAGGAGTCCCGCATTCTGCGGGACTCCTCTGGACGGCATGTCATTCAGATTACGTTCATCCCATTTCGTGGGTGACAAGACTGTGGAGAGATTTCACTTCAATCTTTGGCTGGACGCCCGGAGGAATATTGGGTGCGACATACTTCGCAAAGAATCGATCCAGTTGGTCTTTTGATTTCCATACTTCCACGATGCGCCATCCGCCCTCAATGGGATGGGCAGTGTGCATAACGAACCCATCTGCCTGCTTCAAGGGCTCTCTCAGCATCTCGATCATGTAGTCGTAGCTTTGCTGTGTCTGCCCTTGGATTTCACTGGTCAATAAAATTGTCATGGTGCGTCCTTACTGTGCGTGTTGGTGAATTTGACTTACCTGCTTGTGGCACTCTGATTAGGTACGAGGAGGCATGGCGGGTACCAACCCGTAATGCTGCATCGTGCTGAGTAACTTGGCTTTGTCCGGAGGACCGCCTGCGTTGATGATTGCGGCCATGTCTTGGAAGTATCCAATGCCGATGTCAGGCGTATTGACGACCAAGGCTCTAGCGGTCACGGCATGGGGATTGCTGAATCCATGTGTTTCACCCGGTGGTGTGGACATGCTTTGGCCCGGCTGCAAGTCGCGTGTCTCGTTTCCCACAGTAAAGCGCAAGGTCCCCTCCAGTACGACGATCAGCTCCTCGCTTGCTGCGTGGCTATGAGGCAGGGGAACGTTTGAACCAGGCGGAACCGTCAGCTCAAAACACCCCATGCGACTGGCATTGGTTGCCCCTTGCAAGTAGCGGATTTCAAGTTGCCCCACATTGACCACATTGCGGTCGCCTGGCGTTGCACTGGTTTCCATGACATACTCCCGTGTAAAGTTATTTTACGGATTTATTGTACAAAATTTTTACTAAATGACTAGTCCCACCAAAAGAATTTCTGCCTCCAAAGCTCAGAATATTGGAAAGCCACTCATAGGCGCATTGCTGCGGATTCCGCGCGAGCATGTGGTGCTGCGTATGCTGACAGCGGTGAACGAGCAAGGTTTTGACGTGTCCGCAACTGAGCTATCGGTATTCATGTACCCAGGGCCACAAGGACAACGTCCTATAGAGCTGGCCAGGCAGTGCAACATGTCACGCCAAGCCATGAATTACGTTCTAGTCGAGCTTGAAAGACGTGACTACATAAAGCGTCAAGCCGGGCCAACCTCCGCTTCCACCGTTGTCCATATCACCGAGCGCGGCACATCCATGCTGAAACTCATGCGGAACTGCGTTGAAGTCGTTGAAATGGAGTGGATGGAGCACCTCGGCAAACCGCGTTTCAACGCACTGAAGGATGCGTTGATGGATTTATCGGTGTGGTTGGGCAAGCCAGATGGCGCTTGACCGCTTCAGCGGCACTTGTGTTACGAATGCCCGGTTTGGAGCGAGCAGAATGCAAATCGCTACTTCCGGTATCAGCCTTCTGCTGACTATCCATCAGCAGCACATCCAAGGTATCTGCAATGGCTGGACTATGCTCCGTGCTCAATGTCCGTTGACGCATATAAGCCCCCGATAGCCTGTGTTGGCATCACTGGTGCAGTGTAAAAAACGCCTCTAGCGCAGGATTTACCTGCGCCAACAGCTACTATTTCAATAGCAGCAAGAAAACCTAGCCCGCCAGCTCCAATCGGGTATCAAACGTCACATACGCATCCAGCGGCTGTTTGATCAGGCCCACCTGCTGGCAGAAGTCCGCCCTGCCCTGCCGTTCGGCAATAGCCTGGGCGTTGATGGACATCTACATACCCAAACCTATGTGCAGCAACCGGTACTGCACGCACCCACCTCGCGCCGAAACCAGGCCTGCAGGTATGGCACATTTGTTCCCATGCTCACCCGCTTCTTTCACACAACCCCACTGGCTTGGTGGGGTGTTCTGCTTCCGGCGAGTGCCGGGCTGGCCTGGCTTCTGACCGCAATACATCTGCCTGCCGGGGTGCTGCTGGGCTGCATGTTGGTGGGGATTGTGCTGTCGTCCCGGGACATTCAGCTGCGCATCCCTCCTACCTTGTTTGCTATGGCGCAAGGAGTGCTCGGCTGTCTGATGGCCCACAGCCTGCAGCCGTCTGCGCTGGCCGATGTGGCGACCCATTGGCCCGTTTTTTTGCTGGTGACGAGCGCGGTCATTGCGGCCAGCGCGGTGTTGGGCTGGATCCTGATGCGCCGCAATATCTTCCCGGGCACCACCGCGGTGTGGGGGCTGGCACCCGGCGCCGCCTCTGCCATGGTGCTGATGGCAGAGTCTTACGGGGCGGATACCCGGCTGGTGGCGTTCATGCAGTATTTGCGGGTGGCGATGGTGACGGCAACGGCCGCATTGGTGGCGCGCATTTTTGCCCCGCATACCGGCCCGTCCGTGGTGGCTGGCATGCACTGGTTCACCGTGGGCAACCAAGCCAATGTGGCGTTGACGATGCTGCTGGCATTTGGGGCCGCTTTGGTCGCGCGCCGGCTGCACATTCCCGCAGGCGCCATGGTGTTGCCTTTATTGCTGGGTACCGCGTTGCAGGCGACGGGTCTGCTGGTGATCGAGCTGCCTGGTGCCTTGCTGGCTGTAGCCTACGCCTTGATCGGCTGGAGCATCGGACTGCGCTTTACACGTGCCATTTTGAAACACGCATTGCGTGCATTGCCGCATGTGATGGGGTCGATTGTGGCCTTGATGGCTTTTGGAGTCGTGATTGCGACCGCGCTGTCCTGGCTGTCCGGCATTGATCCGCTCACCGCCTATCTGGCGACCAGCCCGGGCGGCGCGGATTCTGTGGCGGTCATTGCCGCCACCAGTGCGGTGGATGCCAGTTTTGTGATGGCCATGCAGTTGGCCCGGTTTCTGATGGTGCTGGTGCTGGGGCCGCAGGTGTCCAAGTTTGTAGCCACCCGGGCGGCGTGAACGCACTGGCTGCCATACGCCGTTCCGTGCAGCCTTCGGGCTGAAGACATTTTCAAGCTTGCCTGCCTTCCCGTGGCAACATAGCCTGGGCATTATTTATGCTGCTAGCGCAGGTTCTACGTGCGCTGATAGCTACATTTTCAATAGCATTTACCCATTTCAATCAGTCAGACCCAAGCCGGCATCCAACACCCCCTGCACGTCCAACGCCTGCTGGATCCAGCCCACCAGCAGGTAGAAACCTGCAGTTCTCTGTTGATCAGCGATGACCTGGGTGTTGATGGGCACCCACTGCTGCTGGCGGCATTCAAACTGCAGCTTGGTGGCCTCGGGCGGAATGCCGATGATGCGGGCGCCGACCACCAGTCACGCCATCATCAGCGCTACAAGTGGCGCAAGCTACCGACGTACAGTGCCCATTTTCTGGCAAGCCAGTTTCAACAACCAACCAGCTTTCAAAGCTTACCCCGGGCAACTACCCAACCCGAGATGGCGTAAGCCCAAGCGGCTATTTCGCTGGTTGCATCACTCCGCGTCGGGCTGGCGCGAAGGATGGGCCGCTGCGAAAGGCGCGAGCTGCTCACATCTCTCGTAGATTCCGTTCACCAGCGGGCAATCGGATAGGTCGACCCCGAACCGTTGGGCGCTGAACACCTGGGGCACCAGGCAGCAGTCGGCCAGCGTCGGCGTGTCGCCATGGCAGAAGCGCCCCGCCTGCGTGCGCCGCTGCAGCTGTGCCTCGAAGGCCTGCAGGCCGACCGAGATCCAGTGCGCAATCCACTGCGCCTTGTTGTCTTCCGACACGCCCATCGCACCGGTCAGGTACTTCAGCACGCGCAGGTTGTTGAGTGGGTGAATGTCGCAGGCGATACCCAGCGACAGCTGGCGCACGAAGGCGCGGTCGGCGGCACGCGCCGGTAGCAGGGGCGTCTGCGGATAGACCTCGTCCAGGTATTCGATGATGGCCAGCGACTGGCTGACCTGCACGTCGCCGTCGCGCAGCACCGGCACCAGAGACTGCGGGTTGACCGCCCTGAACGCATCGGCGAACTGTTCGCCGCCATGGCGGTTGAGGTGCACAAAGACCTGCTCGGTCTCCAGGCCCTTGAGGTTCAGCGCGATCCGTACGCGGTAGGCCGCCGAGCTGCGGAAGTAGGTGTGAAGAATGCGGTCCATGTTTCAAACTCCCAAATATTGATGCACGATTTCCGGCCGGCCTTTGAGTTCGGCGGAAGTGCCGCCCCACATCACGCGGCCCTTCTCAATCACGAAATGCCGGTCGGCCAGGCCCAGCAAGGCCTTCACGTTCTTGTCGATCACGATCTGCGACAGGCCGTCCTGCTTCAGCTCCGCCAGCGCGCGCCAGATCTCGTTGCGAATCACGGGCGCCAGACCTTCGGTAGCCTCGTCCAGCACCAGCAGGCGCGGGTTGGTCATCAGCGCCCGGCCGATGGCCAGCATCTGCTGCTCGCCGCCGGACAGCTGCGAGCCAAGGTTGCCGCGGCGTTCCTTCAGCCGCGGAAAAAAGCTGTAGACCCGCTGCAGATCCCAGCGTCGGCCAGCGCCCTTGTTGTCGTCGCGGGCGGTGGCCACCAGGTTTTCCTCGACGCTGAGGTTGGGGAACACCTGCCGGCCCTCGGGCACCAGAGCCAAGCCCTGCCTGGCAATACGGTGCGAGGGCAGATGGTCGACCCGTGCTCCGGCGACGGACACGCTGCCCCCGCGCACCGGCAGCATGCCGAACAGGCACTTCACCGTGGTCGAGCGACCCATGCCGTTGCGCCCGAGCAGTGTCACCACTTCACCTTCGGCCACGTCAAAGGAAATGTCGAACAAGGCCTGGGCATGGCCATACGAGGCCTGCAGACCTTGGACGGATAAAAACGCGCTCATGCTTCAGCCTCGGCTTCTTCTTCACCCAGGTAGACCGCGCGGACTTCCGGGTGGTTGCGAATTTCATCCGGCGTGCCGGTGAACAGAACCTTGCCGTAGACCAGCACGCTGATGCGGTCGGCCAGGGCAAAGACGGCATCCATGTCGTGCTCGACCAGCAGGATGGTGTAGCGGCGCTTCAGGCGCTGCAGCAATGCCACCACGGCGGTGGATTCCTGCACGCTCATGCCGGCCATGGGCTCGTCGAGCAGCAGGAACTGTGGCTGTGCCGACAGGCTCATCGCCAACTCCAGCTGGCGCCGCTCGCCATAACCCAGATCGCCCGCGGCGGCATGCAGCCGGTGCGTGAGGCCAGTGGCTTCCAAGGACTCTTCGGCGACGCGGCGCGACTCTTTGCCGGCCAGCATCGGTGCCCAGAATTTGAACGCATGCTGGCGCGAGGCGAGTGCAGAAAAAGTGGCGTTCTCCAGCACTGAGAAGTCTTCGAAGATGGAGGTGATCTGGTAGGAGCGCAGCAGGCCGAGCCGGGCGCGCTCGTGGATGGGCAGCGCGGAGACGTCGCGCCCCTTGAACCAGACGCTGCCGCTGTCGGCGGCCAGCTCGCCCGAGAGCTGGTTGATCAGCGTGGTCTTGCCGGCGCCGTTCGGGCCGATGATCGCGTGGAGTTCGCCGTCGCCGATGTCGAGCGACACGGCATCGGTGACCAGCAGCGCGCCGTAGCGCTTGGTCAATGCGTCGGTGCGGAGTACGCTGGCCATCAGAGGGTTCCTTTCGCGTTCGTGGCACTTCCATCCCAGTCTTGCAGCAGCCCGACGATGCCGCGCTTGCCGAGCAGCGCAACGAGGACGATCAGCGGACCGAAGACCACCATCCAGTGCTCGGTGAAGCCCTTCAGCACTTCTTCCAGGCCCAGGAACACCAACGCGCCCATCAAGGGGCCGAACACCGTGCCCAGGCCACCGATGACCACGATGACGATCAGCTCGCCGGACACCGTCCAGGCCAGGGTGCTTGGCGAGGCGAAGGCGTTGAGGTTGGCCAGCAGCAGGCCGGCGACGCCGCACAGCATGCCCGACATCACATAGGCCAAGAGCTGGTAGCGCAGCACCGGAATGCCGGCCGCGCTGACGCGCCTCGCGTTCTGCTTGGCACCGCGAATCACCATGCCGAACGGTGCCACCCGCAGCCGGGCCAGGCACCAGATCGACAGCACCAGCGCGACGAAGGCCGTGATGTAGACACTCGTGGCCGATGACAGGTCCACCGGGCCAAAACGGCTGGTGAGCGTGATGGCCATGCCGTCGTCACCGCCGTAATTCTTCAGGCTGACGAACAGGAAATAGCCCATCTGCGCAAAGGCCAGTGTGATCATGATGAAGGCGATGCCACTGGTGCGCAGGCTGATGGCGCCAGTGACCAGGCCGACGAAGGCACAGACGCCCAGGCACAGCGCCAGGTGCACCCAGCCGTTGCCAACGCCATGGAAGGAGGCCAGCCCCACCGCATAGGCCCCGAGGCCGAGGAACAGCGAGTGGCCAAAGCTCACCAGGCCGCCGAAGCCCAGCACGATATTGAGCGCGCAGGCCGCAATCGCATAGATGATGATGCGGGCAAAAAATGCGACATAGAACGACTGGCCGGTAGCCTGCGCTACGAAGGGCACGGTGGCCAGCAACAGCAGCACCAGCAGTGGCACCCAGGTGCCGGGACGTGAAAACAGAGTGTGCATGGCAACTACCGGTGGGCGGGAAACAGTCCTTGCGGACGCCAGGCCAGCACCACCGCCATCAGCAGGTAGACCAGCATCGAAGCCAGCGCCGGGCCGGCCGCATCGGCCAGGGAGCGCTCGGCGATCTGCCGCAGCATGAGGGGCAGGAAGACGCGGCCCATGGTGTCGACAATGCCGACGATGAGCGCTGCATAAAAGGCGCCCGTCACCGAGCCGATGCCGCCGATCACGATGACCACCAGGGTGGTGATCAGCACCGACTCGCCCATGCCCGACTGCACCGACAAAATGGGGCCGGCCATGGCCCCGGCCAGGCCGGCCAGCATCGCCCCCACGCCGAACAGCATGGCGTTGAGCAAGCGGATGTTGACGCCCAGCGCGGCGACCATGGCCGGCTTCACCGCGCCAGCGCGGATCAGCATGCCGACGCGGGTCTTGTTGATCAGCAACCATGAGCCCACCGCCACCACCAAACCGACGACGATGATGGCAAATCGGTAGGCCGGATAGCTGAAGCCGCCGATGTCGATAGCACCACCAAGGAATTCGGGCACCTGCAGAAAGGCCGGCTGGGAACCCCAGATGATGCGCACCAGCTCGTTGAAGAACAGCACCATGCCGAAGGTGGCCAGCACGTGGTCGAGGTGGTCGCGGCGGTAAAGCCGGGCCACGGCAACGAATTCCAACGCCAGGCCCAGCAACAACGAGCCGCCCATCGCCGCCGCAACGGCCAGGCCGAACGAGCCGGTGTACTGGAAGGCGCTGGCCGCGAAATAGGCGCCCATCATGTAGAGCGAGCCGTGTGCCAGGTTGACGAAGCTCATGATGCCGAAAACCAGCGTCAGGCCCGCCGCCAGCAGGAACAGCAGTACCCCGAACTGCAGCCCATTGAGCAGCTGCGCAAAAACAAGCATGGTGCTCATGGCGTCACTTCAGCGCGCATTGCGCGTGGTAGGCGTCGGACTGGTTCACCAGCGGCGTGGCCACCAGCTTGCCGGCGACGGTGCCACCTGTCTTGACGGTCTCGAAGGCGTAGTAGTTCTGCACCGGCAGGTTGTTGTTGTTGAAGGCGAACGGGCCGCGCACGGACTTGACTTCATTGCCGGCGGCCTTGACGGCGGCGGCCAGGGCGTTCGCATCTCCGGGCTTGGCCTTGGCCAGTGCGATGTTCAGGATGTTGGCTGCGTCATACGCAGTTGCCGCGTAGGCGCTGGGCGTGCGCTTGTACCTGGCCTCGAAGGCGCTGGCGAATTTTTTGCTTTCCGGCGTATCCAGGGCCGCATCCCACATGGCGCCGCTGACGCTGCCGATAGCGGCATCGCGCAGGCCTGGAAGGGTCGTGCCGTCTACCGTGAACACCGAATACAGCGGCAGCTTGCCCATGAGGCCAGCCTGTGCCATTTGTTTGACGAAGTTCACCCCCATGCCGCCGGGGTAGAACACAAACACCGCGTCGGGCTTGGCCGCCTGCAGCTGGGCCAGTTCGGCCGAGTAGTCGGGCTGATTCACCTGGGTGTAGACCTCGTCAACGATTTGGCCCTTGAAGTAGCGCTTAAAGCCGGTCAGCATGTCTTTGCCGGCCTGGTAGTTGGGCGCCATCAGGTAAACCTTCTTCACGCCCTTGTCCTGCGCGTATTTGCCCATGGCCTCGGCCGCACCATCGTTCTGCCAGGCGGTGGAGAACACGTTGGCCTTGCAACCCGCACCCGCCAGCGGCGACGGGCCGGCGTTGGTGGCAATAGCCACGGTGCCGGACTCGGCGATCCGCGGCAGGCTGGCCATCAGCACATTGGAAAAACTCAGTCCCACGATGGCGTCGACCTTGTCCTTGTCGATGAACTTGCGCACGATCTGCCCGCCGATCTCCGGCTTGAGCTGGTCGTCTTCCTTGAGCACCGTCGTGGCCTGGCCACCTAGCTTGCCGCCCAGTTGCTCAAGCGCCAGCATGAAACCGTCCACCTGGTCCTGTCCGACAACAGCCACCGGCCCGGACAGCGGCGCCATCAGGCCGATGGTCGCCGCCGTGGCGAAGGGGTTACCCATCGCAAGCGTCGCCCCGATCAGAGCGGCGAAAGCGGTACGGCGAAAAGAGGTCTGTAGTGTCTTCATTTTTTTGTCTCCTGCTATAAAAGTGGGGGAACGGAACGCGGTCAGTCGCTCAGTTTCAGAAAAACGCGGCCGCCTTCGATGCGGACCGGGTAGCTGCGCACGTCTTCGACAATGGGCGCACAGGTGCCGCGTCCATTGCGGATGTCGAACTTGCCCTGGTGCAGCGGGCATTCGATTTCATAACCGTCGAGGAAACCGTCGCACAGGCGCGCCTGGCCGTGGGTGCAGGTGTTGTCGGTGGCGAACACGCTGCCTTCGACCTTGTACAGGGCCAGGTCTTTACCGGCGACCTGCAGGCCGATCACGTCGTCTTCTGGCACGCCGTCTTCGTCGGCGGCGTCAATCCATTGGGAATCACTCATGGCAATCACTCACGGCATTTAGATGGGATAGATGATGGAATTCGGGATCATTTCGCTGTCGTACACGCAGTGGCGCGATGCGAACTTCAGCCCCGCGGGGGTGCGCACGATCACGTCGAGGTAACGACCGACGTTGAAGACGGTCGATTCCTGCGACAGCTTGGTGCGGAACACGGCGTAGTTGGCTTCGGTCTCGAAACGCTCGGCCTCGACCTTGCGCAGCAGCGGCGCCCCAATGACGTGGCGCTGGTAATACGGGTCATGGAACAGCGTCTCGCGGATGCCGTAGGCGCGGTCTTTGAGCATGCCCTTGCTCTCGAAGAACAGCGTGGCCAGCGGAAAGCCACGCTCGTGGTTCTCGCGCGGAATCAGTTTGTAGATGCAGTCGTCGGTGAAGAACTCGGGCCACAGGTCCCAGTCGCCGGAATCAACGGCCTGGGCGTAGTCGACGTAAAGCTGCGAGATCTGCAGGTAGTCGGCGAAGACTATGTTCACAGCGGTGCTCATACCTCCGCCTCCATCACTTCGCGCCAATATGCGTACATGCCGCGGATCAGCGTCTCGGTGACCATGTGGTCGGTATCCTCAACCGTGCGGCCGCCAAGCTCGGCCAGGGTGCGGTGAAAGGGCTTTTGCTCGAAGCCCTGTTGCGAGAACTCGATGACCTCGCCATCGTCGGCCGACACGAAGCCAGCCGGACCGAACAGGTTGGCCTGGCGCAGGCGGCGCTGCGTCATCTCTTCGCTGTCGTCCTCGAAGCCGAAGTGTGTCCAGACGAAATCGAAGGCGCCGTGGCCATCGGGCTGGATGTGCCGCGTCGACACGCTGTTAACCTGCTGCTGCAGGATGACGCTGGGAAACAGCGTCATCATCACGGCGGTTGGCCCATTCCACCAAGGCTCGGGCACGATGTCGAGAAAGCGCGGGTCGTTGAGCGCCATGCTCTCCTTGAAGCTGGACACTTGCGTGACCTGGTCGGCTCGGCCGGACTGGCCGCGGGTGGAGACCATGGCTGCATGGCGGTGCCTGGCGTCCATCTTCAGCTCGCTCTTGTTGTCGGCGCGCCAGAGGCCGAAGGTGACGAACCAGGTGTGCAGCAGCCCGGGGTGGTAGGGGTCCTTGATGTTCTCCTGCATCAGCTTCCAGTTGCCCGGAATGCGCTGGCGGTTGTAGCCCAGGATCTTCAGTTTGCGCCCATCGAAGAGCCGGTCGAAGTAGCCGAGGATGACCGGGCCGAGGAAGTCTTCGAAAGACTCGACCTCATGGTCGAAGCTGGCGAAGACGACGCCGCCGCGCGTGGCCACCTTGAGCTTGGTCAGGCCATGGTCGGTGGTCTTGAAATCGGCGGGCATGCCGCCGTTGACCTTGCCGTCCTGCTTCACGCCACGGCGAAACGGCACACCCTGCAAATCGCCCTTGAGGGTGTAGCTCCACTGGTGGTAGGGGCAGACGAATTCCTTCTTGTTGCCATGGCGTTCACGGCAGAACTGCATGCCGCGGTGCGCGCAGACGTTCTCGACCACGCTGATGCCGCCATCGGCGTCGCGCACCATGATGACCGAGCGTTCACCCACCACCGTGCGTTTGTAGTCGCCAGCGTTGGGCACTTCGGCTTCCAGGCCGACGTAGTTCCAATGCGCCTTGTAGAAGAAACGCTCAAGTTCTTTCTTGTGTTGATCGGGGTCGGTGTAGGCCATAAAGGGAATGCGGCTCGTGCCTTCCGACTCCCAATGGATCTTTACGGGAAAGGTGGGGGTGGATGTGGTCATCTCTTGTCTCCTTGGATCGAATGCGTTGCCACTGCTCAGCCTTTCAAGCCCCGACGCTCACCGTGATGCCGACCAGGCCGGCGATGTCGCCCTGCATCACGTCGCCCGCCACCACCGCATTCACGCCTTCGGGTGTGCCGGTCATGATGAGGTCGCCAGGCTCCAAGGTTTCGTATTCGCTGAGATAAGCGATGCACTCGGACACCGACCAGATCAGCTTGGCCACATCGGACGACTGACGCACGCCACCGTTCACGAGGACGCTGATGGTGCCCTCGGCGATGTGCCCCACATCGGCCACCTTGGAGATGGCTCCGATCGGCGCCGACAGCGCGAAAGACTTGCCGAACTCCCAGGGCCGGCCCTTGTCGCGCGCCTCGAGCTGCAGGTCGCGGCGCGTCATGTCCAGGCCGGTTGCGTAGCCATAGACGTGGTTGAGTGCATCGGCCACGGCGATGTTCTTGCCACCCTTGCCGATGGCAACGACGAGTTCGATCTCATGGTGGAAGTTGGCGGTCTTGGGCGGATACGGAATGCGCGCTGGCGACGCGGCATCGACCGCCGCGTTCGCAGGCTTCATGAAGAAGAAAGGCGGATCGCGATCAGGGTCCTTGCCCATTTCGCGCGCATGGGCGGCGTAGTTGCGGCCCACGCAGAAGATGCGGTTGACCGGGAAGCGTTCGGCTGTGCCGGCCACGGTGAGTGAAGGGATGGCGGCGGGTTGGATCACATAGTTCATGGGGTGTGTTCTCGAAGGGAAAAAGTAAAATCAGAGGCGCTGTTCGCGCCACAGGCCGAGGGCCTGCTGCACCGGGCGGTCGGAGTAGCTGAACAACACGGTCTCGGGCCCGGCGCGGAACTGGTGGCTGTGCCAGGACGGCACGACGATCACGTCGTTCTCTTCCAGGCGGAAGCTCTGGCCCGCCACGCTGGCCTCGGCGCTGCCGCGTAGGCATACGTACACCGTGCCATCGGTGCAGCGGTAGGGCCGCGTCTCGAAGCCCGCCGGAATCAGCTGCGAGAACGCGGCCATCGTTGGCATCGGTGAGCGGCCGGTGGCCGGATTCACGTAGCGCTGCTTGTGGCCGAGATGGGCATCGGGCGTGCCGCTGGCAATCGCCTGCAGCGAGGCCAGCGTGCGCTCCCAAGGGTAGACAAACACCTTGGTCGGCTCCACAGGCTGCTGGTAAAAGTCGACCGGAACCATGTTGGCGCCATAACGCGCCAGCGCATCGCCTTCGGGGCGCGCCACGGCCTGGTAGGCGCTATCGCTCTTCTCGGCAAAACCGGCGTCGAGGAAACGCACGATGGGGATGTCGAGGCCGTCGAGCCAGACCACCGGCTCATTGCCGAGGTTGCCATGGTCGTGCCAGGTCCAGGCCGGGGTGATGATGAAGTCGCCACGGCGCATGGTGGTGCGCTCGCCGTCGACCGCGGTGTAGGCGCCCTCCCCGTCCAGCACCAGGCGCAGCGCCGATTGCGTGTGGCGGTGGGCCGGCGCGACCTCCCCCGGCATGATGAGCTGCAGCCCGGCATACAGCGACTGCGTGATGCAGGACTGGCCGCGCAGCGCCGGGTTCTCGAGGATCAGCACGCGCCGCTCGGCCTCTTCCGCACTGATCAGGCGACCTGCCTCCATCACGCTGTTGCGCACGGCGGCGTACTTCCACTGGTGCGGCACGGCCGGGGACTTGGGCTGGTGCGGCACCAGCGCGCCAAGCACCTCCCAGAGCGGCGTCATGCTGTCGATGCCGATGCGGTCGTAGTAGGCCTTGCGTTGCTGCTGGGCAGTAGGGTCGAGATTGTTGGCGTTCATGAAAAATCCTGTGAAGGGTTCGACTCAGGTGCCGTTGGCATAGAAAGCATCGGCGTAGATCTGCGAAGGCAACACGCCCATCTGGCGCACCAGCAGCGTTGTGGCCTCCACCATGGGCGGCGCGCCGCAAAGGTAGGCACGGAAGCCGTCGAGATTGCGCCAGTCCTGGGCGATGGCCTCGGTCACCAGGCCGGTACGGGAACCGGGCGCCGTGCCCGAAGTCACCGCCACATGCACCTTCAGTTGCGGGTGCTGGCGCTGCAGCGCGGCCAGCCATTCGCGGCCATAGATGTCGCGTTCGGAGCGCACACCAAAATACAGGTGGATCGGGTTCTGCATGCCTTCGGCGATCACGCCGCGAATGATGGACAGGATGGGCGCCAGACCGGTACCGCCGGCAACACACAACATCGGACCCTCGTGCTTGCGGCGCAGATAGGCCGAGCCCAGTGGGCCGCTGACCCGCACCGCATCGCCCACCTTCAGCGTATGGGCGATGTAACCGGTGACGCGGCCCTCCGCCACCAGGCGCACATGGAATTCCAGTTCGCCGTCGGCATGCAGGCCGGCCATCGAATAAGGCCGGCTGTGGTCGGGGGTGAACTGGAGCTGGGCGTACTGCCCCGGAGAAAACTCGATCGGCTTGGCCGGCTTCAGGCGAATGCGCTTGATGTCGTGCGTTTGGTCCTCAATGGCGACCACGGTCGCCTTGACGATCTTGGCGGTGTGCACCACCACCTCGTCGGGCTCGGGAATCTCAACCGTGCAGGATTCGGTAAGAAAGGTCTGGCAAGCCAGCACGTAGTGCTCGTCATCTCCGCCCGGGCGCTGTGTTTCGCGGCCCGACTCGAGCACCTCGCCTTCGACCACCTTGCAGCGGCAGGTGCCGCAGCGTCCGGCCAGGCAGCTGTACGACACCGGCACGTCGTTGGCGCGCAATGCGTCCAGCAGGTTCACGCCGGCATCGACGCTGATCCGACGCTGCAGGGGGCGCACAAAAATTTCCATGTTCTTCTGTCTGTCCGTTGTCTCGTGGGGAAATCCGGGCGGCCATGCGTCCATGCATCGCTGCTCTGGAGTGATGATCGGCGGCACCATAAAATCAGTCAATGCAATGAGATCAATGATCTATATCATTTAAATCAATATTTAAGCGAGGCCGAAATGGAGCTGAAAGACATCGACCTGAACCTGCTGGTCATCTTTAACCAGTTGCTCAAGGAGAAAAGGGTTTCCAAGGTGGCCGAGAACCTGGGCCTGGGCCAGCCCGCCGTCAGCAACGCACTCGCGCGCCTGCGCAAGCTATTCGGCGACGAGCTCTTTCTGCGCACCCCGACCGGCATGCAGCCCACGCCTTTTGCCGACCAGTTGGCGGAGTCGATCGGCTATGCGCTGAGCATGATCCACAGCGCGGTGAACGCGCGCAGCTCTTTCGACCCGGCCCACAGCAAGCGCAGTTTTTCCGTAGGCATGACCGACATCGGTGAAATCTATTTCCTGCCGCGGCTGATGCAGCGCATCCAGGAAGTGGCGCCTTCGGTTTCGATCAGCACCGTGCGCAACACTGCCGTCAACTTGAAGGACGCCATGGAAGGTGGCCAAGTCGACTTGGCCATCGGGCTGCTACCGCAGCTCAAGGCCGGGTTCTTTCAACGGCGCCTGTTCGTCCAGCGCTACGTCTGCCTGTTCAGGAAGGGCCATGCCCTGGACAAAAAAACTATCCGTGAGTCGGAATTCTTCGCGGCCGACCATGTGGCCGTGGTCTCGGCCGGCACCGGCCACGGCAAGGTCGATGAGATCCTCGACAGCAACTCACCCCAACGGCGGGTGAAACTCAAAGTCCCGCACTTTGTCGCGATTGGTCACATCTTGCAGACCACCGACCTAATAGCGACCGTACCAGAGCGGCTTGCCGAGCGCATGGTCGAACCCTTCAACCTCAAATACGTCACGCATCCGGTAAAGCTGCCACAGATTGGCATCAACCTCTTCTGGCATGCGAAGTACCACAAGGATCCGAGCAACCAATGGCTGCGAGGTTTGATAGTGGATATGCATGCCGACTGATTGCATCTAAGAGTGGATAGCAGATGCCTTTTGTCGTGAATCGCGTGTCGTACGTTTAACGATGACAGGCTTTTGTTAGCCGCTGTAAGTCGGCGTCCTAGCTGACCAGTCCAAAGCCCGTGTCAAAAGTCCCCTTCACGTCCAACGCCTGCTTGATCAGGCCCACCTGCTGGTAAAAATCTGCCGTGCCCTGTTGGTCGGCGATGACCTGGGTGTTGATGGGTATCCACTGCTGCTGGCGGCGTTCGAACTGCAGCTTGGCCGCCTCGGGCGGAATTCCGATGATGCGAGCCAGCGCGGCCGAATAAGCGTCCACATGCTTGTACGACCATTGCTGTGCACGCACCACGCGCTGCAAAAAGTCCTGCAGCACCGCACGCTTGCTGGCGATGGCCGTGTCGGTGGCGGCCAGGTAGCTCAGCCCGGGCAGCAAGCCGCGCCCGCTAACCAGTACGCGCGCGTGGCGGCTGGTTTCGGCCAGGGCGGTATACGGCTCCCAGGTAGCCCAGGCATCCACTGAACCCTGGGTCAGCGCCAGCTTGGCATCGGCCGGGGCCAGGAAGCGGAAGTTCACGTCTTCGGCCGCCAGCCCAGCCTGGGTGATGGCCTTCAGCGTGATGTAGTGACCTATGGAGCCACGGTTGGTGGCCACGCTGCGGCCCTTCAGGTCGGCCGCCCCCTTCAGTGGCGAATCGGGCCGCACCAGCACTGCCGTGCCGTAGGAGTCGGAGCGGTTCGCGCCGATGGCCTTCACCCGTGCGCCAGCGGCCAGCGCGAAGATCAGTGGGGCATCGCCAATAGGACCGGAATCCACCGCCCCGGCGTTCAGCGCCTCGGCCAGCGGCGCGGCGGCCGGGAACTCAGACCACTGGATGTCGTAGGCAATGCCATTCAGGGCGCCCGCTGCTTCCAGCAACGCGCGCAAGCCCCCCTTCTGGTCGCCGGCCTTCAGCACGGGGCGTGTCTGCGCAAAGACGGGCAGGGCCAGCGCGGACGCTGCGCCCACCGCATGGGTCAGAAACTGGCGACGGCGGTTCGGTGGTGTGTGCATAAAACTTGGCTTGAATTTCAATATTAATGACGGTGCCCAACGATGGGCTGCTGCTCAGTCCAGCAATTCGGGCTCGGCTTCGACCAAGCCCTCATACAGGCTTTCAAAGGCATGCAGCGCGCCCTCGGGGCCACCAATCTGGCTGTGCGTGTGCCGTGCCACCGCCTCGTCAATCGGCTTGGGCGTGCCGGCGGCTTCGGCCAACAGCTGGGTGTGGCAGGCGTTCTCCAGCGCGATATACCACCAGGCGGCGGCTTCTACGCTGGGGCCTGCGGTCAGGATGCCGTGGTTTTGCAGGATGGCGCCCTTGCCGTCGCCCACAGCCTTGGCGATGCGCAGGCCCTCACTGTCGTCCACCACCATGCCGGTGAAGTCGTCGAACAAAGCTATGTCGCCGTGGAAAGCGCAGCTATCTTGCGTCAGCGTGTCCAGCTTGCGGCCCAGGGTGGACCAGGCCTTGCCATAGATCGAATGCGTGTGGGCAGCGGCGATGATCTTGGGGTTGTATTCATGGATGGCCGCGTGGATGGCGAACGCGGCCTTGTTCAGCGGCCGGTCGCCAATCACGGTCTCGCCCTTGGCGTTGACAAGCAGCAGGTCCGACACCTTGATACGCGAAAAATGCAGGCCCAGCGGGTTTACCCAGAAGTGGTCCGTCAGTTCCGGGTCGCGGGCGGTGATATGGCCGGCCAGCCCCTGCGCAAACCCGAAACGGGCGAACAGGCGGAAGGCGCCTGCCAGGCGCTCCTGGCGGTGGCGGCGCTCAGCCTCCACGGTGGTACGAGGCGCAAGTGGGTCAAACCAGAACTTCTGCTGCGGGCGGGGGTTGAAGCGCAGTTGGGTAGATGCCGCAGTACGGTCGATGGACAGCACGGCACTCATGCTGCTTTCCTTTGCGCGGCGATGCGCTCTGCCACCAGGGCACGGGTGCGCGGAATCAATTCACGGCCGTAGTCAATCGCATCTTCCAGCGGGTCGAAACCACGGATCAGGAAGGTGGTCACGCCCAGGTCGTAATAGTCCAGCAGGGCGTCGGCCACCTGCTCGGGCGTGCCGACCAGCGCCGTGCTGTTAGAGCGGCCGCCGATCTCCTGCGCAATCGCGGTCCACAGGCGTTTGTCGAGGCGCGTACCCTTGTCGGCCGCAGCCAGCAGGCGCTTGGCGCCCTCGCTCTGCTGCGGGCCACCGCGGCCAAAGCCCTGCACCACACGCAGGCGCTTGGTCTCGGCCAGAATGGCTTCGGCACGCGCCCAGGCCTTCTCCTCCGTCTCGGCCAGGATGGGACGGAACGAGACCGAAAAGCGTACCGTGCGGCCATGCTTGGCGGCCTCGGCACGCACGCGGGTAGTGAGTTCACGCACTTGGTCCAGGGACTCGCCCCACAAGGCATATACGTCTGCATGTTTGCCCGCCACCGGAATCGCCGCCTCCGACGCACCGCCGAAGTACACCGGTACATGCGGCTTGCCGTTGTATGACTGCACCGGCTTCACCTCGGAATAGGCATTCTTGGCGTGGTAGTGCGCGCCCTGGTGGTCAAAGGGCTTGTCGGCCGTCCAGACCTTGCGCAGCACATCCAGGTATTCATCGGTACGCGCGTAACGTTGGTCATGGTCCAGCCAGTCGCCATCGCGCTGCTGCTCTTCGTCCGAGCCGCCCGAAATGTAGTGCACCGCCAGCCGGCCGCCGCTGAACTGGTCCAGCGAAGCAAACTGGCGGGCGGCCAGCGTAGGGGCCACAAAACCAGGACGGTGTGCCAGCATGAAGTGGATGCGCTCGGTCACAGAGGCTGCGTAGGCGACGGTCAGCGTGGCATCCGGGCTGGTGGAATGGTGGGGCACCAGGATGCGGTCAAAACCCGCTTCTTCATGCGCCTGGGCAAAGGCGCGTACGTAGTCGCGGTCGATGGAAGGACCACGCGCCGCATGGATCTCCGAGACTTTCTGGCTTTGGATCATGCCAATGAATTCAATAGGGCCGTAGCTCATGAAAAGTGCTCCTTGAAGTAATCAGGTATGGGATGTGAGTGAAGGAAGTTGGTAGGTTCAGGCAGCAGCGCGTGCCGCCAGGGCCTTGCCAAAGCTGCGCTCCCAGAACGGGGCCACTGTGACGGGCCCGTCCAGCACGCCCAGGCGCTGGAAGGTGTCGGCCACATCCTGGTGGCTTTGCACAATGGTGTCGTTGACGGGGCCCAGGCTGTAGTCGGTGCTGCGGCCATTGAACAGCTCCACCAGATCGCCCACCGGCACCCGGGTCTCTGCCGCCTGGGCGCGGGCATAGGACAGATAGTTGGCATTGGCCCAGACGTAGGAGCGCTGCAGCCGCAGCAAAAAGTCCGTGATGGCGGCATGGCGGCGCGGGTCGTCCACAGCGCGCGGATTCGCATACACCGGGAAGTTGCCGGACAAATAGCCCAACCCTGTTTTGATGGGACGGGCGCCGTACTGCGTACGCGCAATCTGCCCGTTGTAGCCGTAGATGGCCCAGGCATCCAGATCGCCACGTGCGAAGGCCGAAAGCGCGTCGGCCGGGGTGAGGCTGACGGCCTGGATATCGTTGAACCCTAGGCCTGCTTCGGCCAATTGCTTGCTCAGAAAATAGTGTGCCGTGGTAGCACGCACATAGCCCACGCGCTTGCCCTTGAGATCGGCAATCCGCTGAATAGGCGCATCCTTGCGCGCCAAGGTGACCTGGTTGTTCAGGTCCTCGCGGGTAGCGGCGATGAAGCGCACATTGGCCTTCTGGCGCGCAGCGAAGACTGCCGGAATTTCGCTGCCCGAGCCCACGTCCAGTGCGTCGCCATTGATCGCCTCAATGTGTAGCACGCCATTGTTGAGTTCACGCCAGTCGATACGGTAAGGCGTGTCAGCCTGTCCGGCGGCTTGCAGCAAGGGCCGCCACAGACCTTTGTAAGTACCGATGCGCAGAGTCACGCCGGAGAGGTCTGCCGTAGCGTTGGCAGCATACGCGCCACCGCCCACAGAAGCCATTGCACCCAATGCAGCGGTTTGCAACCACTGGCGTCGCGACCACCCTGAAAGCGGCGGCACGGTAGCGTGGAATCGGGAAGATTGCATGGTAATGAAGGCTTTGCCGCAAGTACGAAGAAGCCCTCAGCGTAAGCCGCAGATGCCGATGTGCCAACGTAGAAAGTCGCACATCGATATGCAAGAAACTTTGTTGTACTGCGTAGGCGCAGCGCTTAACTTCGCCACCATGTCTTCCACTAGCTTGCATCGCTTCGCCGCAGCGCCCACACCATTGGGAAGCGATGCGCTCCCAACGTTGGCGCCGTACACATCGGCACACAACCCCGTGCTGCTCGCACAGCTCTCGGCCCAGTTCGCGGCCGGCGCCGCACACCTGGATGCGAGTGCCGAGTTTCCGCACGACAACTTCGCCACGCTGCAGCAGCATGGTTTGGTGGGCTTGCTGGCACCGGGTGCCCTGGGTGGAAGTGCCGCCACGCTGAGCACTGCGCGGCGGGTGATCGCAGCGGTGGCCAAGGGTGAACCGGCCACCGCCCTGGTACTCACCATGACCTATCTGCAACACCTGGCACTGCGCAGCAGCGACTGCCGCTGGCCGGTGGCGGTGCGCGAGCAGGTGCTGCGCGACGGCGTGCAAAACGGTGCCCTGATCAACGCCCTGCGCGTCGAACCCGCACTGGGTTCACCGGCGCGCGGTGGCCTGCCGGACACCGTGGGGACAGTCACCGCAACGGGCTGGACGCTGAATGGGCACAAGCTCTACACCACCGGCATCGCCGGGCTGCGCTGGCTGTCGGTATGGGGTCGCACCGACGAAGCCACGCCACGCGTGGGCAACTTTCTGGTGCCGCGGGATGCGCCCGGCGTGCGCGTGGTGGAGAGCTGGAACCACCTGGGCCTGCGCGCCTCGGGTAGCCACGAGGTGGTCTTTGAAAACGTGCACATTGCACCCGAGTTTGCAGTCGATCTGCGGCCGCCGGCCGGTTGGTCTGAAAGTGAGGATCTGGCCAAGCACTATGCCACCCAGCAGGCCTGGATGGGCGTGCTGCTGGGCAGCATCTACGACGCCGTAGCCCGGGCGGCATACGACTGGGTGTGCGAATTTCTGCATACCCGCAGCCCCGCCAACTTGGGGGCAGCACTGGCCAGCCTGCCGCGCGTGCAGGAGCATGTGGGTGAAATCGCCGCGCTGCTGCACAGCAACCGCGTGCTGCTGGCGCATGCGGGTAGAGAGGTGGACGCAGGGCGCACACCCTCGCCCAGCGAAAGCGGCCTGTTGAAGTACACCACGACCAATAACGCCATCCGCGCGGTGGAGATTGCGCTGCAGCTCAGTGGCAACCACGGGCTCACGCGGCACAACCCACTGGAGCGCCACTACCGCGACGTGCTGTGCGGCCGCGTGCACACGCCGCAGAACGACTCCGCGCTGGTGGCCGCAGGCAAATCCGCCCTACAGGCCTCGACTTCTTAAACATCCGCCAACCGAAGACATCAATGCCCACTAAAAACACCCCTCTCCCCACGCGCAGGCACCTGCTGCAACAAGGCCTGTCCATGACCGGCCTGCTGGGCCTGGGCGCAACGACCCTGCCCGTGCAAGCGGGCAGCACCATAGCCCCCGGCACCACGCTGGTTCTGGGCGACCAGGCAGGCGGCCTGCGGGCCCTGTTCGACGCATCAAAGGCCCTGGAGGGCGCACCTTATAGCTACCGCTGGGCCAACTTCCAGGGTGCGGCACCGCTGTTCGAGGCGCAGCGCAGCGCGGCGGTGGATACCGCCATTGCCGGCGACTTGCCAGTACTGGCTGCTGCCGTAGGCCGCACGCCGCTGAAGATAGTGGCCACCCGCGTCGGCCTGCCTGAATCGCTGGGCATCGTGGTGCAGACAGACTCGCCCATACGCAGCGTGCGTGATCTACGCGGGCGCAGCGTGGTCGTGTCGTCGGCGCGCGGCAGCATTTCACAGTACCAGCTGTATGGCGCGCTGGAGGAGGCCGGTGTCGGCCGTGAAGAGGTGAATGTGCGCTTTGTGTTGCCAACAGACGCCGCCATCGCCTTTGCTTCCCGTCAGATCGATGCTTGGGCGATTTTTGATCCCTATTACGCAGTCGCCACACAGCAAGGTGGCCGCATCTTGCGCGATGGACGCGGCATCAACTCTGCGCTAGCCTTCATCACCGCCAGCGAGCCTGCATTGGCCGATGCCAACAAGCGCGCCGCAATTGCCGACTTTCTTGCCCGGTTGGGCCGCGCGGGCGAATGGGCCCAGGCCAATGCCGAAGCCTTTGCCCAGATCTACAGCCAGTTGACGCGCTTGCCGCTGGACAATGCGCGTACGATCACAGCGCGCGCGGCGGTCAGCAGCCGGCCGGTCAGCGAAGCCGACGTGGTCGCCTTGCAAAAAGTGGCCGACCGCTCGGCCCGCGACGGTATTCTGCCCACGCGCGTGGACGTCCGCGCCATCACCGATGCCCAGGTGTGGACACGCTGAACGACCCTGCCCTACACCGCCCATGAACACCAACCCCATCGCACCGCTGCGCGAATTTGTGACCGCCTTCGGGCGCTTGCTGGAACGCGAAGCCGACGAACCCCGCATTCTTGAACAAGGCAGTGCACTGCTGCGCACGCTGGTGGCACAAGACGGCTGGCTGCCCGCAGCCTATGCAGAACCCCACCCCACGCACTACCGGCAATACCTGCTGCACGCGGACTCCACCGAGCGCTTCTCGGTGGTGAGCTTTGTGTGGGGGCCGGGCCAGGCCACACCCGTACATGACCACACAGTGTGGGGCCTGATCGGCATGCTGCGCGGGGCCGAATACAGCCAGCCCTGGCGCCTGCAGGCCGATGGCCGCAGCGTGCCCGACGGTACCGGCATACGGCTGGACCCAGGCCAGGTAGAAGCCGTATCACCACGCATAGGTGATATCCACCGCGTGCACAACGTCTACGACGACCGCGTATCCATCAGCATCCATGTCTATGGCGCCAACATTGGCGCCGTACAACGCCATACCTATCCCGCCGACGGCGGGCGCAAGCCCTTTGTCTCCGGCTACAGCAATACCACCCTGCCCAATCTCTGGGACCGCTCCTTGGAACTTAGACAAGCATGACCGCCTCTCTATCCTTTTCCGACATCCGCGCGCACTTGCTCGCCCGTCATGAAATCGCCCTGCTCGATGTGCGCGAGGAGGACCCTTTCGCGCAAGAGCATCCACTATGGGCTGCCAATCTGCCCCTGTCCCGCATAGAACTGGAGGCCTGGCGCCGCATTCCGCGCCGCGACACGCTAATCGTGGTCTATGGCACCCATGACGGAGTTGACCTTGCGCCCCTGGCAACCCAACGACTGCAAGCTCTGGGCTATACCCAGGTACATCTGCTGGAGGGCGGACTGGAAGGCTGGCGCACCGCCGGTGGCGAGCTGTTCCGCGACGTCAACGTGCCCAGCAAATCCTTTGGCGAGCTGGTGGAACACGAGCGCCACACGCCGTCACTATCGGCCCAGGAGGTAAAGGCCCTGATCGATGCGAAAGCCGACGTGGTGGTGCTGGACGCGCGCCGTTTCGACGAATACCAGACCATGAGCATCCCCACCGCCACCAGCGTACCGGGGGCCGAGCTAGTGCTGCGCGCGCGGGAGCTCGCGCCCGACCCAAAGACACAGATCATCGTCAACTGCGCAGGCCGTACCCGCAGCATCATCGGCACCCAGTCCTTGGTCAATGCCGGTCTGCCCAACCCGATAGCAGCCCTGCGCAACGGCACCATAGGTTGGAAGCTCGCCGGCCAGCAACTGGACCATGGCGCGGCCCGCCAGGCCCCCGTACCCGACGCAACGCACCTCGCTACGGCCCAAGTCCAGGCACGCAGCGTAGCCGAGAAAGCCGGCGTACGGTGGATTGCGCATGGCGCGCTGGCTTCGCTGGAAGCACCTGGGCGCACCGTCTACCGCTTTGACGTGCGCACACCGGAAGAATATGCGGCCGGCCACATTCCCGGCTTTGGCAGCGCCCCTGGCGGACAGCTAGTACAGGAGACCGACCACCACGTGCCCGTGCGCGGTGCCCGTATTGTTCTGGCGGACAAAGACGGCGTACGCGCCCCCATGAGTGCGTCCTGGCTGGCCCAGATGGGCTGGGAGGTCTATGTGTTGGAGAAGCCGGCAAGCTCTCTCTTCAGCAAGCAAGGTGCAGAAGCTGCTACGCACGCACCAGAGCCGAGTACCCCAGAAATCACGCCGGCCGTGCTGGCGCAGTGGCTGGATGAAAACCCCAGCTCGGTCGCCTTGCTCAATGTAACCACCAGCGTAAACCACGTTAAAAAGCATATTCCTGGCGCCTGGTTTGTCATCCGTGCGCAACTGGCGCAGGCGCTGGACCGCATTCCTGCGGCGCCGCGCTATGTGCTGACCTGCGGCAGCAGCTTACTGGCGCGTTTTGCCGAACAGGACCTGCGCGCGCTGCTCCAGGAGCGTGGCAGCGACGCCGAAATACATGTGCTGGCGGGTGGCAATGCTGCCTGGTTTGCCGCAGGCCTACCCACGGCAACCGGGGAAGAGCGCCTGGCCGTGCCACGCACCGACCGCTACCGCCGCCCTTATGAAGGCACGGATGCCCCTGCCGAGGCCATGCAGGCCTATCTGGACTGGGAGTTTGGCCTGGTGGCGCAGCTGGGCCGCGACGCCACGCACCATTTCAAGGTAATTTAAGAAAGCAGCACCTTGCCACTGGGTGCTGCTCGGGATGCGACGGACTTCGAAAAATCTTCCTCGGCTCAAGCCGCTTTCAGTCCCGCGCCTTGAATGGCCTCCAGCACGGCCGGCTGCAACCAGCGCTTGAATGCCAGGCCACAGGCCAGTCCCAGGCTGACCCAGAAGCTCAACGCCACCCAGCTGGTAGCCCAGATGAACTGCTTGCCCAGCGTCTCCAAAGCGGCATGCGCCTCGGGGCCGAAGCCAGCCAGGGCGTCGCTTTCCAGTTCGGGCGCGCCCACCACGAAAGGCAAGGCCAGCAGTGCGGCGGCTGCGATCCAGCGCCAGGCACCGCGGCCGAAGCCCAGTACGGCGCACGCCAAAGCGGCACTACCCACCGACAGAACCCACCAGAGCTGACGCGCATGCAAAGGCGCGGCTTCCATGCCCGGTACTTCGGCATGCAAGCCGAGAGAGGGCCAGAGGTTGAAGCTGATGCCACCCGCTGCAGCCACCAGGCAGGCCAGCGGCAACGACGCCAGCTGGGTGCCACGCTGGTACAACCACACACCCATCACCGCAAATACCAGCAAAGCCATGCTGAAGGCGTGCAGCACATTGGCCACCCAGGTCCAGCCAATGCGTTCGGCACCGTTTTCAGGCTCCCATTCCTTGCTTGTACCGTGCTCATGTTCGGCCACAGCCGCCCCGGCATGCGCAGGTGCCGTCAAGGCATCGACAGGCGCCGGTACTTCCGCCTTCTGATCTTCATACACCTCGGCCGCCAGGATCAGCGGCGCGGCCTGCCAGCGCTGAACGCCGGTTTCCACGCTGCCCACCACTAGAGCGACGGCCAAGCCGGCCCATACTAATTTTTGAAAAATCATCTCTTCCCCCGGTATTCAAATGTCGTAGACCCAGGTCATAGCCAGAGCGCACGCCTCCCAAGGCATCCGTGGAACTGGCTTTGCCAGGCCACTGGATGCGCCCCCTGCGTGTCGCATCGGTTTTCTAAACCGATGCGAGGGGGGTTGGCGAAAACGCGCAGCGTGCAGCCTGGGGGTGAGCCAAATCAATGGCAAGGCTTGACGGTGATGTGGCGCACGTCGTGTGCGGCGTTATGCATCAGCGGGCTTTCGGCGAATGCCACGCCGTAGAGAACCACCATGCCCAGCGCCGCAGCTGCGGCCAGTTGAAGAAGAAGGCTGCGCGCTGCGCTGCGGGTACCGGCTGCGTCGGGTGTCGTGGTGTGGGTGGTTTCGGTCATAGTGCTCTCCATTGAAAAACTTAAAACAGTAAATACGCATTTATGCCGCCAAGGGCGGTATGCGCGCCAATATGCCGTTCCGCAGGCGCGTGGGCCTGTCATTGCGCAACAGCGTACCGTCAGGTGCTTGGGAGTGCAACTGGGCGCAGGCCACAATGTGCTGGGCCGTTTCAGTATCTGCCGCCAAGTCGCCAAAGTAATACAGGTACTTGCCGGCAGCCTGGAAGGTGACGGTGCAGGCACGGTTGCAGCCCGTCATGCATTCCACGCCGCGTATGCGCACCTGGGCCAACTGCGCAGGGTCAACATCCCATGCGGCGATCTGCACGGCTTCAAACAGCGCGGCACCGGGCGCGGGCTGGTCGCGCGGCACATCAGCAGGCCGGCAAGTCGTGCAAACAATGACTTCGGTTATCGGTGCGGGTACGGCGTTCAGGTTCGTTTCAGTCATACATCCATCTCATACATAAGCCTGGGCCACCCGGTGTTCGGCGCCCCAGCGTGCCGCCCAGGCGGCACAACGGCCGAGTGCGCGCCGTGGGTCTTCAAAATCCACAATCACGGTGTGCGCCGCACCTTGGGGAGCGGCTGGCTGCTCCAGCGTGCGGCCATCGGTCAGCAGCCATAGCACAGGCTGTCGCGACTTGCACAGCGCGCTTTGTGCTGCGGCCAAGGCCTGCACCAGGGGTGTGCCACCTCCACCGCCACGTTGCCGTACGCGCATGGCACCCGCGGCACGGGCCGGACCGGGTGGCAGCAGCCACTCCACGCCCGCACCACCAAAGCACAGCAAGCCTACATGCTCACCCGCGCGCGCAGCCTGTTCTATCAGCTGCGTCGCAAAACCCTTGGCCAGTGCCAGCCGCCCGCCTTGGCGCATGGAGCCCGAGGTGTCCAACACGATCAGATGCAGTTGCGGCGGTGTGGCCAGCAACGGACGGCGGCGCAAGTGCGCGCGCGACAGCGGCTGGGGCCCCTTGGCCAGCAGAGTAGGCAACCAGGCAATCGTGCCAGTGGTTTGCCCGGCAGGGGCTCCTGCTTGCGCGGGTGATGGATGCAATGTGGGGCTACGCCACCGCCGGCCGCTGCGCCCCGTAGTGGGACTTCGGCCGAGGTGGCTCAGGCTTTTTTTGGCGGCCAGCCCCCCAGGGATGCCACCTGCACGGTCGGCGTGGGCTCGGCCGGCAAGGCACCCCAGTCACCCTCCGGCTGTGGCTGGGCCTGCGCTTGGGAACGGCCGGGCGGCGGCAAACGCGATGCGGCGGGCGCAGGCCCTGGCCGTTGCCCCGAGGGCGGTGCACCCAGCGCTTCGCCTCGGCGGTGCGCCAACGCAAATTCGGCCACGGCATCTACGTCTTGCGCTGTCACGCCATCGCGGCCCTCCAGCGCGGCCAAGGCACGTGCTGCGCGCAGCATCACCAGGTCCGCACGCATGCCGTCCACGCCTGCTTCCAGTGCCAACTGGGCGGCCCGTGCCAGTACCTCGTCCGGCCAGTCCAGGTTCGGCAACAACGCGCGGGCGGCAGCGACCGTGGCGGACAGACGCTGCAACTCGGCCGCATGGGCTTTCAACAGGGCCTGCGGGTTTTCGTCAAAGGCCAAGCGAATGCGCAAAATGGCTTGGCGCTGCTGCGGGTCTCGCGGATTATCCAGGGCCACCGACAGGCCAAAACGGTCCAGCAGCTGGGGCCGCAACTCACCCTCTTCGGGGTTCATGGTGCCAACCAGCACAAAGCGCGCGGCATGCTGCTGCGAGATGCCGTCACGCTCTACCGTGTTCACACCGCTGGCAGCCACGTCCAGCAGTGCATCGACAAGCGCATCGGGCAACAGGTTCACCTCGTCCACATACAGCACACCGTTGTGGGCACGCGCCACTAGGCCCGGCGCCAGGCGCAGCTGGCCCTGACCCTGGTTACGCAGCACTTCTTCCACGTCCAGCGTGCCCACCAGTTGCTCCAGGCTGGCCGCCAGCGGCAGCGTCACAAACGGTGCTTGCGGCAACATGGCCGCCAGGGCCCGCGCGGCGGTGGACTTGGCCGTGCCACGCGGGCCGCTGATCAGCACACCACCTATGCTGGGGTCGATGGCAACCAGCAGCAGCGCGCGCTGCAAAGCCTGCTGGCCCACCAGCGCAGTGAACGGGAATACCGCGCGCTCGGCCATATCAAGAGGTGTCATGGCATAGGTCTTTCTTCAGATTCTTCCAGCCGGTGCTCCAGCGCCAGCAAATGCTCTTCAATACGCTCGCGGTGTTCACCGGGCTCGGCCCACAGGCCACGCCGCATGGCTTCCAGCAGACGCTCGCCAATGCTGCGCAGAGCCCCGGGGTTGTTCTGCTGCAAAAATTCACGCGTGGCGTCATCGTGCAAATAGGCGTCGGCCACCAACGCGTACTGGTGGTCGCCCACCACGCCGGTGGTGGCGTCAAAGGCAAACAGAAAGTCTACGGTGGCGGCGATCTCGAACGCGCCTTTGTAGCCGTGGCGCTTGATGCCGTCCAGCCACTTGGGGTTGACCGCCCGCGAACGCACAACCCGCGCCACCTCTTCGCCCAGTGTGCGGATGCGTGGCGCGCCGGGTACGCTGAAATCACCGTGGTACAGCGTAGGCTGCGCCCCTGCCAGCTGCTGCACGGCTACCGCCATGCCGCCCTGGAACTGGTAATAGTCGTCCGAGTCGAGGATGTCATGTTCGCGGTTGTCCTGGTTGTGCAACACCGTGTCCAGACCCGAAAGCCGCTGCTCAAAAGCAGCCCGCGCGGCTGTGCCATGCGCATCCTGCCCGTAGGCATAGGCACCGGCGCGCAAATAGGCTTGCGCCAGGTCGGCACCGTCTTGCCAGCGGCCGCTGTCCATCAGCTCCTGCAGGCCGGCACCGTAGCCACCGGGGCGCGGGCCAAAGACGCGCCAGCTGGCCTGGCGCTGGGCCTCTTCGGCAGCCATGCCAGCGGCCTCGGCCTGGGCGGCTTCGCGCCGTACCCGGGCGCGGATAGGGTTCACCTCGTCCGGTTCGTCTTCTTCCGAGATAGCCGCTACCGCACGCACGGCGGTGTCGAACAGATCGATCACGTTAGGAAAAGCATCGCGGAAGAAGCCGGACACCCGCAGCGTCACGTCGATGCGCGGCCGGCCCTTGATGCCCATGGGCATCACCTCGACATCCACCACCCGGGTACTGCCCGCCGCCCATTTGGGCCGTACGCCCAGCAGCGCAAACGCCTGGGCAATATCCTCCCCGCCGGTGCGCATGGTGCTGGTCCCCCAGACCGACAGGCCCACCGAAGCGGGGAAACAGCCATGGTCTTGCAGATGGCGCTCCACCACCCGGTCGGCTGCCGTAGAGCCCATGGCATAGGCAGTGGGTGTGGGCACGGCACGCGTATCCACGGCGTAGAAATTACGCCCGGTGGGCAGCACATCGGGCCGCCCGCGCGAGGGTGCACCGCTGGGGCCAGCCGGTACAAAGCGCCCATCCAGGCCGCGCAGCAGCTGCGCAATTTCATTCGGGCCGCAGGCATCCAGGCGCGGGCTCAGCGTGTGGTGCAGGCGCTGCACGACGGCGACGGCCAGCGGCCAGGCTTGCGGATCCAGGGCTTGGTCCTCTTCCACCAACTGCTTTGCCAACAACTCCAGCCGTTCGCGTGTGTGGCCGGCGTGGCGCCAGGCCTCGTCGCTGACCTGCTGCAGCATGACCGGACGCGGGCCGGTCCAGGGTGCTACCCAATCGGGGCTGAGCACATCAAAACCATGCAGTCCCAGGTCTTGTGCCAAAGCCACCAACAGGCTGCCCTGCCCCACATTCCTGCCACCTGGGAAGCGGGCCAAGGCCACCAACGTGTCGGTGCGCTGGCGGCCTTGCGGCGAGCAGCCCAGGGTGTGCAAGCCGTCACGTATCTGTGACTCCTTGATCTCGCACAAATAAGCGTCCAGCCGCTGCAGCAGGGCTTCACGTTGGGTGTCGTCTGCCGGGCGCTGGAAGCCCAATTCCTCGTGCAGCTTGTGCTCCAGCACACTGTCCAGAATGCTGGTACGCAGCAGCCTGGCGCGGCGCGGGTCCAGTGACAGTGCTTCGTAGTACTCGTCCATCTGCCGCTCCAGCGCCTGCAGCGGGCCGTAGGTTTCAGAGCGGGTCATGGCAGGCATCAAGTGATCGATGATGACGGCCTGGGTACGCCGCTTGGCCTGGCTGCCCTCGCCCGGGTCGTTGACGATAAAGGGGTACAGATGCGGCAGTGGACCCAGGATGGCGTCGGGCCAGCAGGCCGCACCCAAGGCCACGCTTTTGCCGGGCAGCCATTCCAGATTGCCGTGCTTGCCCACGTGCACCACGGCGTCCACCGCATAGGCGCGGCGCAGCCAGAAGTAAAAGGCCAGGTAGTTGTGGGTGGGCACCAGATCAGCATCGTGGTAGCTGGCGACCAGGTCCAGGTCGCGGCCGCGTGCAGGCTGGTTGCCCACAAACACATTGCCGTAACGCTGGCCGGAGACCATGAAGCGCCCGCTGCGCACCATCGGGTCCTGCGCGGGCGAGCCCCATAGCGCATTTACCGCATCCTGGCTGGCGACCGGCAGCGCATGGAAGTCCGCCAGGTAGTCGGCCATGGCCAAGCTCTGACCGACGGGGCGGTGGTCGTTGGCTTGCACGTTGTTGGTCACGCCACGCACCAGCTGCGCCATCAGCGCATTGCCGTCCTGCGGCAAGTCGCCTGTGGCGTAACCGGCATCGCGCAGCGCCTGCAGAATGACCACGGTGGAGGCTGGTGTGTCCAGGCCCACGCCGTTGGCCAGGCGGGAGTCGTCATTGGGGTAGTTGGCCAGGATCAGCGCGATACGCTTGTCACTATTCTTTTTATAGCGCAGTACGCACCAACGGCGTGCGAGATCAGCCACAAAGGTTATGCGTTCGGGCTCAGGCTGGTAGCGCACCACATCCACTTGGGTGCGTTCGCAGCGCCAGGCCAGCCCCTTGAAGCTGATGGCGCGGGTGCCGATGCGGCCATCCACCTCGGGCAGCACCACCTGCATGGCCAAGTCGCGCGGCGCCAGGCCATGGGGATCGGCCAGCCACTGCTCGCGCGAACAGCCGGCAGTGATGAGCTGCAGCACCGGCGCATCGCCGGCCAACGGAGCATCGGTCTGTGTATCGTCGCTGCCGTCCAACGAAGCCAGTGCGAAGCTGGTGGCATTCAACACCACAGCCACCTGGTGCTCGGCGGCCAGCGCCTGCAGAACAGCAAAGCTGGCGGGGTTCTTCAGCGAGTCCACCGCCAAGGCAATTGCATTCAAACC
Source organism: Rhodoferax sp. GW821-FHT07F03 (assembly GCF_059418745.1). Lineage (NCBI taxonomy): Bacteria > Pseudomonadati > Pseudomonadota > Betaproteobacteria > Burkholderiales > Comamonadaceae > Rhodoferax > Rhodoferax sp. GW821-FHT07F03. The sequence goes on along the minus strand of NZ_JBWKQM010000003.1, from coordinate 12,144 downwards.
CGCCTCGGCCAGAGCCGTCAGCACGGCATCGAACAGCGCCGTATTGCCGGCCTGCACATGGGCCCGGTAAAACACCAACAGCGCCGTCGGCGCATCTGCATAGTGCGGCAGGGCTTGCGGGGCCTGGTAGACCAGGGCGGGCGGCAAGGTCATCGCCGCTGGCGGTCGGGTGCCCTGGCCGAACACCGCGTGGCCGATCAGCGCAAAAAAGTTCTGTGCATTTTCCCGCCCGCCTTCGCGCAGGCAGCGCCACAGCTGGCGGCAATCCTCCGCAGATGCCGTGCTGCGCAGCAGCAGTTGCGGGTCTTCCGTCCAATCGCCCGAAAACATTGCCAACCACAGGCCGTGCGCACTGGCCAGCGCCACGGCTTGCTCCACCACATAGGCCCAGTCGCTGGGGCTACCTAGGTGGTCGATGATGAGCACGCGCGCATGGCGCAGCACGTCGTCCACGTACAGGTCCATGGACGCGGGCTGGCGCAGCCACATCAGGTTCGCCAGCCGTACCGAGGGGTAGCTGGCATCCAACCCTGCCGCCACATCGGCCAACAAGGACAGGGTGGTGTCGGCCGCACTCAGCACAACAATGTCGCCCGGCGTCTGCTCCACGCGCACCACGCCCAGCCCGTTGTCTTCTACGTGGCCGCCGGGGCGGGTGGACAGCAAATGCATGGTGGTCTGGCCTCGTTGCGCTTCAGGCTTGTTGCAGGGCGGCGGAGATTTCGCTTTGCAGCGCGGCCTGGTCCAGGTGGTCGCCAATCAACACCAGCCGGGTTGCACGCGCTTCGCTGGCGGCCCAGGGCCGGTCAAAGTAGCTGTCGAAACGGCGGCCCACACCTTGCACCACCAGGCGCATGGCCGCGCCAGGCAAGGCCACAAAGCCTTTGACGCGGTAGATCTCGTGGCGCTGTACCAGGGCGGTCAGCTCCTTGAGCAGCTTGGCGCGGTCCGTCACTTCCAGCGCGATCGACACCGAATCGAAAGCATCGTGGTCGTGGTCTTCTTCCGCGTCGTGGTGGGTTTTACGGGCGTCGATCACGTCTTCCACCGCGCGCTCCAGGCCCAGCAGCACATCCATGGGCACCTGGCCGTGCGATGCCCGCACCAGCTTCACACCGGCAGGCGCTTCTGCGCGGATGGTGGCTTCCACCGCTGCTAGCGCGGCTGCATCCATGCCATCCACCTTGTGCACGATCACCAGGTCGGCCGTGGCCAACTGGTCTTCGAACAATTCGTGCAGCGGTGAATCGTGGTCCAGGTTGTCGTCGGCGCGGCGCTGGGCATCCACGGCCACAGGGTCGTCGGCAAAGTCACCGGCTGCCACAGCAGGCGCATCCACCACGGTGATCACCGCGTCCACGGTGAAGGCATTGCGCAGCGCGGGCCACTGGAAGGCTTGCACCAGGGGCTTGGGCAACGCCAAGCCCGAGGTCTCGATAACCAGATAGTCGATCTGGTCGCGGCGCGCGGCCAGCTGCTCCATCACCGGGGCAAATTCTTCTTGCACGGTGCAGCACAGGCAGCCGTTGGCCAGCTCGAACAGCTGGCCATTCTCCACCCCGTTTTCATCGCAGCCAATGCCGCAGCCGCGCAGCAGTTCGCCGTCAATGCCCAGCTCGCCAAACTCGTTGACGATGACCGCAATGCGGCGGCCTTGGGCGTTGGTCAGCAGGTTGCGCAGGAGCGTGGTCTTGCCACTGCCCAGAAAGCCGGTGACGATGGTGGCGGGGATCTTGTGGGTTTGCATGGTGCGGTCTTTCAAAACAGAATTCAAAGAATAAAAAATGCTGTCACGCCGCGTCGGGCTGGTGCAGCAAGGTGTACATCACAAACAGCGCGCCCAGGCTGGCGGTGATGATGCCCACCGGCAGCTCCTGTGGCGCCAGCACGGTGCGGCAGACCACATCGCTGAGCAACAGCAGCAGCGCGCCCATCAGCACCGCCAAGCCCAGCATGCCACGGTGCAAGGCGCCGGCCAGCGCGCGCGCCAGGTGCGGCACCATCAGGCCGACAAAGCCGATCACGCCCGACACCGCCACAAAGCAGGCGGTGGCAAACGCGCAGACCACAAACACCTGGATGCGCAGGCGCTGCGGGTTGATGCCCAGGCTGTGCGCGGTGTTCTCGCCGGCCAGCATCGCATCCAGTGCGCCCAGCTTGCGCCAGCAAAAAACCGCCAGCACCAGCAGGCCCACCAAGGGCACAAACAGGTTGTCCCAACGCGCCGAGCCCAGGCCCCCCATGGTCCAGAACAGCACCGACTGCGCAGCCCGCTGGTCGCCGAGAAAGGTGAAGTAATAGGTCAGCGCGGTGAAAAAAAAGGACACCGACAGGCCCGCCAGAATCATCCGCTCCGGCGTGTGGCTGCGGTAACGGCGTAGCAGCAACAAGACGACGGCCACCGAGGCCATGCCGCCCACAAACGCCGCCAGCGGCAGCGTCCAGATGCCCAGCACCTCGCCGGTCAAGGTGATCACCGCCACGGCTCCTGCGGCCGAGCCGGAGGACAGGCCGAACAGATACGGGTCGGACAAGTCATTGCGCGTGGCCGTCTGCAGCAAGGCGCCCACCAGTGCCAGGCCGCCACCGACCAGGATGGCCAGCAGCATGCGTGGCAGGCGCAGATCGACCACGATGCGGTCCACCATGCTGTAGCGCGCATCGCCTGCGCCGCTGAGCAACAGGCCCAGGCTATGACCCACCTCAGACAGGCCCACGGGGGTAGACCCAGAAACCACCGACACCGTGCCTACGCAGACCAACGCCACCAACAGCAGCGCCACGCGCACCGATGCAGGCCCGCCGGTCAGCCAGCGGGATGCAGACAGCATGGTGGTCGAGTTGCTCAACGTGCAGCTGCCTTGGCGATCTTTTCGATGGCGCCGATATTGGCCGGGCCGGGCGTCAGCTCTTCATAGCGCAGGGCTACAAAGCGCTTGTTCTTTACGGCATCGGTGTGCTGCATCAGCGGATGCTTTTGCAGGAACTGCAGCAGCTTGTCGGCGCCGCCGTCGTTCTGGTAGTCCAGCAACACCAAGAACTCGGGGTTGCGCGCGGCCACCGCCTCCCACGACACCGTGCCCCAGCTGGTCTCTACATCGTCCATCACATTGCGGCCGCCAGCGGCCTCCATCATGGCGGTGGGAATGGCGTACTTACCTGCGGTGAAGGGCTTGTCTTCGCCCGAATCGAAAAGGAACATGCGCAAGGGCTGCTTGCCCGCGGCCTTGGGCAGGCGCGCCAGACGCTGCTTCCAGCCCTCTATCTGGGCCTTGGCTTCGGCCTCTTTGCCGAAGATGGTGCCCAGCTTGAGGTAGTCGCCGTACAGCAGGTCCATGGATGCGCGCGGGCGTGCCTTGTCCACATGGATGCAGCTCTCGGACAACACCAAGGTGGGGATCCTGTACTTCTGCAGCGTGGTCGGCGTGACGTCGCCGCCCACCTTCATGCCGTAGTTCCAGCCGGCAAAAAAGAAGTCGGGGTTGGTGGCCAGGATGTTTTCCAGGGTCGGCTGCTTGGGTGCGATCTCGCGGATGTTGCCCAGCGCCTGTTTGAACTCGGGGCTCATCTTGTACCAGCCGCTGATGCCGCTGACACCCACCATGCTCTTTTGCAGGCCCAGCGACAGCGCCATGTCGGTCATATTGATGTCGTGGATCAGCGCGGCCTTGGGCGGTGCGGCGAAAGTGAGTTTTTCACCGCAGCTGTCTACCGTCACCGGGAAGGTCTGGGCCTGCACGCCGGCAACCCACAGCGATGCCGCGCCCAGCAGCAGGTGCACAACAGGGCGGAACTTCCAACGACGCACGGTAAATGCCATGGTTTTTTTTCTTTGCTTCAAGGGTTAAAAATCAATGCGCCCGCGGCCGGGCATGGGGCCGCGCGGTATGCAGCGGCTTGTGCGCGGTCTGCGGTGATTCAAACACCGCAATCTCATGCGCGCGGTGCGGCAGCGGCAGGTAGAACACGTCCATGCCGAAATTGCCCAGCACCAGCTCTTGCGTCAACACCTTGGACGGCAAGTCTTCGGCCACCACCCGGCCCTGGCCCAGCAGCAGCACACGGTGGGCAAAGCGCTGCACCAGGCTCAGCTCGTGCAGGGCCGCCACCACGGTCACGCCCAGCCCGGTCAGCAGGTCCAGCATGTCGGCACGGGTACGCAGATCGAGGTGGTTGGTGGGCTCGTCCAGCAGCAGGATGCGCGGCTGCTGCGCGATGGCGCGGGCGATGGCGGCGCGTTGCTGCTCGCCGCCCGACAGGCTGCGCATCAGGCGGTCCTGCAACGCATCCAGCCGGCAGCGCTGCAGTGCGTCGCTGACCACTTGCGCGTTTTCATCGCGGCTGGCCTCGGGATACGGCGTGCGGCCCAGGGCCACGTAGTCGCGTACCCGCAGCTGGCCATGCACCTGCTCGTGCTGGTGCACTACCGCCAGCTGGCGCGCGCGCTGCATGCCGGGCATCTGCGCGAGATCCTGGCCGCCCACCAGCACCCGGCCTTCGCTGGGTTGAAGCCGCCCAGCCATCACCTGCAGCAGGCTGGTCTTGCCCGAACCGTTCGGCCCTACCAGCGCGATGTGCGCGCCAAACGGCACGGACACCGAGACCTGGCTCAGCACCGCCGTGCCCTGGCGCTGCAGCGACACGGCCTGCACTTGCAGCAGCGGCTCGGTGGGGGGAGGGAATGTGGTCATCGCAATAACAAATGCTCAGAGGCTGAGAGTTTTTTGGGCGTGCCCGAAAGGTGCGTCAAAACGCGCCAGATCTAGGCGCAAAGCACAGCCATAGCTCGGGCTATGGCGCGCATTTGCAACGACGAGCTGGTGTGTTTGGGCGTGCAAGGCGGGCATGGACAAAAGACTCTCAGCCTCTTAGTCTTCAATGCCGCGCTGCGCGGGCACGCCGGCCTTGAAATGGTGCTTGATCAGCGTCATCTCGGTCACCGTGTCGGCCAGTTCGACCAGCTCGGCGGGTGCGCCGCGGCCGGTCAGCACCACGTGTACATGGGGCGGACGTTCGCGCAAGCAGGCCAGCACCGGCTCCAGTGCGATCCAGCCGTAGCGCAGCGGGTACATGATCTCGTCCAGCACCACCATGAAGTGTTCGCCAGCGCGCACCGTGGCCTCGGCCTGGGCCCAGCCGGCCTGGGCCAGCTCGGCGGAATGGTCCAGGTCGCGGCTCTTCCAGCTGAAGCCGTCGCCCAGGCCGACGATGGGAATGCCGAGCTGCTCGAACAAGCGGTGCTCGCCAAAACGCGCGGTCGGCACCTTCATGAACTGGTAGACCTTGACCGTCTTGCCGCGGCCATGCGCGCGCAAGGCCAGGCCGAAGGCGGCCGTGCTCTTGCCCTTGCCGGTGCCGGTGTGGACGATGACCAGGCCGCGCCGTTCGCCCTGGGGCTTGGGGGTGTCGCGCAGCAAGGGGGGAGATTCGATTTCCATGGGGTTGTCCTTGTGAAGAGTCAGCTCGGCGCAAACAGCTGCGCCACAGCGCCGGGGTGGGACGGAAAGTACAGGTGCATGAACGAGGCATGCATGCGACGGCTGCGGTACACCGGCTCGGCATGGCTGCGTTCGCGCTGCGGCGCGGTGAAGGCCACGGCAGGCAGCGTACTGTCCATGCGCGCGTGGTGGAAGCTGTGGCCGCGCAGACGGCCCTCGGGCAGCTGCACTGCGTGCATGCCCAGGTTCACGAAACGCTTTTGCAAGGCACCGGTGCCGGGCAGCAGGCCCCACATGGGCACCGGCACGCCATCGTGCCCGGCCAGGCTGTCCAGCAGCGCCAGCATGCCGCCGCATTCGGCGACGATGGGTTTGCCCTGCGCATGGTGGGCACGCACGGCCTCGCGCATGGCCTGGTTGGCGTGCAGGGTGTGCAGGTGCAGCTCGGGGTAGCCGCCGGGCAGGTATAGGCTGTGCGCATCGGGCAAGGCGGCATCGGCCAGCGGCGAGAAGAACACCAGCTCGGCACCCAGCGCACGCAGGCAGTCCAGATTGGCGGCGTACAAGAAAGAAAAGGCCGCGTCGCGGGCGATGGCGATACGCACGCCGGCCAGCAAGGGCGGCAAGGGTTCGGCGACCACGGGCTCGAAACGCACCGGGCTGGCCATGCCCTCGACGCTGGGGCCGATGGCCTGGGCGGCCTGGGCAATGCGCTCGTCCAGCTGCGCGACTTCAGACGCCTGCACCAAACCCAGGTGGCGCTCGGGCAGGCTGTAGCTGGCCGAGCGGGGCATCGCGCCGAACCAGCGCAGGCCGGCGGACAGGCTGTCTTTCAGCATCTGGGCGTGGCTGTCGCTACCGACGCGGTTGGCCAGCACGCCGGCAAACTGCAGGCCGGGGCGGTAGCTGCACAGGCCGTGGGCCACGGCGCCAAAGGTCTGCGCCATGGACGATCCATCGATCACCGCCAGCACCGGCAAGCCCAACGCCTGGGCCAGGTCGGCGCTGCTGGGCGTGCCATCGAACAAGCCCATCACCCCTTCCACCAGGATCACATCGGACTCGGCCGCTGCCGCATGCAGCAGTGCCCGGCACCCGTCCTCGCCCACCATCCACAGGTCCAGCTGGTAGACAGGGTGGCCGCTGGCGCGCTCCAGCACCATGGGGTCCAGAAAGTCGGGGCCGGTCTTGAACACGCGCACGCGCCGGCCCTGGCTGCGGTGCCAGGCGGCCAAAGCGGCCGTGACCGTGGTCTTGCCCTGACCTGAAGCCGGGGCCGACACCAGCAGTGCATCGCACATTTTTGGCATCAAATCGCCCGCCAGCGCATATTCCATCTGCGCGAGAAGCTATCAATTTGGTAGTACATGGTTCAGCCCCACACGCCCGCCGCGCGACAAGATGGATCGGTGTGACCCGGGGGCAAAGAGATCAGAAGGCGCAGGCGCAGACGGAGCAATGTCCGGCACGCCATGGAGCCCGCTGACACCCGCCCACCGCAAGGTCACGCTATGGTTGGCAGGCCGGTATCCGGGCTCACGAGGGAAAAGGGGGACTTTTCTGCGGGGCCACCTTCCCATGCATTGGATGCACAGTGGCAGATAAGGCCGCGCTTTGGCTCGCTTACCGTTGCGGGGGCAGCGTCGGCATCGCACCGACTTCCCGTTTAATCCTCCAAACCCAAGAACATATCCAAGGGCCGAAAGACACCTATCAACAGGCCCGAAGTGTAGCAGTTGACCATTCAGAGGGCGCCGCCCGGCGGCACTGAGTTCAAGCACTAGGAAGATGCACTACGCTGTGTCTTTTACGGATGGTCCCCCAAATGCCTCCCGCTTAAACACCATCGCCTGGACGCCTCAGCGAATGCAATGCACATGCATGCAGCACTCGTAAATCTTTTGAAATCAATAGCTTACACGTCTAATCGACAAGCAGTCACACGCCTTACGGTAAGTCTCAACTCCTAAAATAGGTTTTCGCCAATGGAAACCCAACTCCATGCAACCCATGCCAATGCTGTCCGCTGCGCATAGTTCCCCCAAGGCCATTACCGAACTTTTCACGGAATTCAGTAAGCAATTACTGGAATTGCACGGCCTGCCCCGTCAGCGCCGCCTGGACCGATTGATACCCGATGCCGTTCAGGCCGTACGGTCGCTGTTGCCGCTACGCTCCGCCTGGTGGGGAGAATGCTCCGCAGGCGACACCAGCAGCAGTTCCTTCAACTGGCAACACGGCAGCCTGGGGCTGCCGGCCACTTTCGCGCAGGAATGGAATGCGGTCAGTGATAGCGACACGTTTGCCCAAGCTTCCATCGATGCCTTGGGCCAAGTGTTCAGAGACAGTGGCTACGCATTGGATACCGAGGAAGTGGAGCAGTTTGCCCGCCGCCACAAGCTCTTTCACGCCATGGCGATCACCATGGGACTGCATGACAGCAAAATGCGGTTTTTCGTATCCATCTATCGCGGGGAAAACGATCCTCCATTCACCGATCTAGAAGCCGTCATGTTCGGCGAATTCTGCCGACATTTACAGCAAATTTGGTGGGGAACCCTGCAGCATACGGTTCAACGTGCATCCTTGGCCGGACTGGAGGGGATGGCCCTCTGTGAGATCTCGGGGCTCCTGGTGCACATCGGCACCGACATGGCCAAGACGATCCGTAAGCGATTTCCTTCGTGGTCCGGCTCCATACTGCCAGAGGCCTTGCATCCGCAGCTATCCGAGGCTCCATGCAAACTGCAATGGGGACGCTCCAGCATCAGCTTCACGCGCTGCGGAGAGCTCGTGGCCCTGCTGCTGAATTCAACTTTGCTGCATGACAGTCTGGCCCCGCGAGAGCGGGCAGTGGCCGTGTTGTATGCCAGCGGCCACTCCTACAAAATGATCGCGCGCCGCCTGGATCTGAGCCCGGCGACGGTGCGAACCTATCTGCGTGATGCGTACCTGCAGCTCGGCGTACGCAACAAGATCGAACTGGGCAAGTTACTCGGCCACCAGCCAGCCTCCCCTTCCACTTGATCACTCACTTGACGACACCCCTCCGCATCTGCGGAGGGGCGTTTCGTTAACCAGCCAGATACATTGGCCCAGGAAGTTGTGTACCTCCGCAAACCATACGGAGGTTGCAGTCAAAACAACTTTTCAATAATCACATAAAGGAAGAGCCATGCTGACAGCGCGGAGGGTGCGTGCGCGCGCCTTGTGGGTAGGATTCATTGTGCTGACGACAGCCACAGCCTTGGTGGTCGGGTGTGGAGGGTCAGACCCTGAACCCGCAGACACCGTTTTCAACCATGGCTATGTCTACACGGTGGACGCGTCGAACTCGGTCAAGCAAGCCGTTGCCATCCGCAAAGGACTGTTGGTCTATACCGGTACCGATGATGGTGCCCAGAAGTTCATCGGCAGCAGCACCAAAGTGATTGACCTGGGCGGGCGCATGCTGATGCCCGGCTTTGTCGATGGCCACCTGCATCCCATCGGCGGAGGACGTGCACTGCTCTTATGCAACCTGAACTACGCAACATTGACGCGTGACCAGATGCGCACACAGATCCAGGCCTGTCTGGACGCTTCGGCGGATAAAGAACCTGATACCTGGCTGGAGGTGGTCAATTGGGCGCGCCAAGCCACACAGGCCGTTGATGCCGATCCAGACAAGTCCACCCTGGACGCACTCTCCACAAGCCGGCCCATCCTGGTGCGCTCTTCAGACTTCCATTCCGTGCTGGCCAACTCGCGCGCTCTGGCTTTGGCCGGAGTCAGCAAGACCACACCAGACCCTGCAGGCGGATCGTATGCGCGGGACGCGCAAGGTAACCCAACGGGCATCTGCGAAGACACCGCCAGCTTCGCCGTGGCGGCGCTGATTCCGCCCGATTCCGACGCCGATATCCTCGCACAAGGCCGTGCTGCACTAGACGCAATGCGCCGCCAAGGTGTGACGACCTTCATGGATGCTGCAGCAGGTGCCACGCAGGGCAAAACCTTCGGCACCTTGCAAAAAAACGGCGAACTTACCGCACGCGGATTCTTCGCCATCCAGCTGAGCGTTGACGACGCCAAAGCAGACCCAGTAGCCACTGTAGCTGCGGCCAAGGCCCTGGCTGCACAGTACGACCAAGGACCATCCACGGCAGCGCCTGGCATCAACTTTCACAACCTGAAGATGTTCGGGGATGGCGTGGTCAATGCGCCAGCCGACACGGGAGGTCTGCTGACGCCGTACAACATGAATATAGGCACCGCGAATGCGCCTAACTGGGTACCAAGCACCAACTCTGGCAGAGTGTATTTTGCGCCTGAGGTGTTCAAGCCGCTGATGGCGGAAATCGCAAAGTCTGGAATGGATCCTCACATCCATGCCACAGGCGAACGTACCGTGCGTGAGACATTGGATGCCATTGAGTATGCGCGCCAGAAGGTACCCAATACGGACTTCCGCCCCGTAATTGCACACAACGAAACAGTCGATACGGCGGACTATGGTCGCTACAAAGCACTGGGCGTGATGGCGTCATTCTCGTTCCAGTGGGCACAGCAAGCCCCCTACTCCGTCGGTGAAACCGAGAACCACCTAGGCGCCGACCGTTTCGCCCGCATGGAGCCCTTCGGCAGCCTGCATAACGCAGGCGCCCGGGTGGGTTACGGCAGCGACTGGCCCATCGATCCTTTCGATGAAATGCTGGCTTTGAAAATTGGTGTCACGCGATCCGGCGACCCCACGAGCCCGAACAGCTTTGGCCCCGATCTGGCCGGCAAGATCAACAACGACCCGGCACTGTCACGGCAGGATGCATTGCGCGCCATCACGATGAATTCTGCCTACCAGCTCCGCATGGAAGACAAAATCGGCTCTATCGAAGTGGGCAAGTACGCAGATTTGATCGTGCTCGACCAAAACTTCATGCAGGTACCTGAGGACGAACTTGCACGCAACAAAGTGCTGATGACCATGGTGGGTGGATCGGTCGTGTGGGCGCTGGATCCGTTCATCAGCGCATCCAGCACAGTGGCAAAGTCCTCGGCTTTAAAAGCGCAAAGTCTGAATCTTCATGCATCTGTCGGGCACGAAGCATCGCTGCCGAAACATGTCATGGGCTGGGAAGTGCTACGTACCCTGAAACAGAGGATCAATTAACCCGCAGCCCGGCTTGCACCGCCTGCTTCAGCGCCACGCCAATCACGTCCAGGAACGAAGAGCGCATGCGCCAGCGGTGCCAGTACAGGGCCACATCCAGGTGCTGGCCGGGCAAGATGTCGATCAAGGTGCCTGCAGCAATACCCTCGGCCACCAAGGCTTCAGGCGCCAGTCCCCAGCCCAGGCCGCGCGCCACCGCATGCACAAATCCGTGCACCGAGGGAATGAAATGCGTGGGCGACAGCTGGGCGGTATTCGCCAGTTGGGCGATGAACAGGTCGTGCAGCCTGTCCTTGCGGTTGAAGCCCAGCATGGGCGCGTGGTGCAGCGCCTCCTCGCGGTCGGCAGTGGCGAAATAGCTTTGCGCAAACGCAGGCGATGCCACAGCCAGGTAGCGCATCACACCCAGGGGCTCAGCGGTGCAGCCGTAGGTCGGGTCGGGGCTGGAGCTGACGGCGCCCATCACCGTGCCCTCACGCAGCAACACGGCCGAGTGGTCCTGGTCCTCCACGCGGATATCCAGGCACATCTGCACGCCGGGCGGCAGTACATCGAACACCGACAGGAACCAGGTCTCCAGTGAATCCACGTTCACCGCGATGGGCACGCGCTGCATGGCCGCGCCCAGCATTTCCGGGGCACCTACCTCGCTGAGCATCTCAGCCTCCAGCATCGACACCTGCTCGGCAAACCGGGCCAGCACCATGCCCGCGCTGGTCGCCTGGGTGGGCGTGGAGCGCTGCAGCAACACCTGGCCCAGATGCTCCTCCAGCAGCTTGACGCGCTGGCTGATGGCCGAGGGCGTGACATGCAGGCGCTTGGCCGCCGCCTCGAAGCTGCCCTCGCGCAGCACCATCGCAAAAGCCGCCAGATGCGCGTTGTCTATTTTCATAATTTAGAAATACTAAACCAACGTTAAAAAAATTAGTTTTATTTCTTTTTCAAAGCCCACTAACCTGCGGCTCCCTGACAACACAGGGTGATTTCCCAGAGCGGGGAAAACCCTAGATCCGTATCCTTACCGAGATCCACGATGAAAAAACTGCTTCTTTCGATTGCCATCGGCACCATTAGCCTGAGCGCCCTGTCACAAGGTAAAGACCTCAAAGTCGCCATCGACCCCACCTACGAGCCCTTCACCTTCAAGACCGCCGACGGCAAGCCCACCGGCTTCGACGTGGACATCGCCAACGCCCTGTGCGAGAAGATCAAACGCAAATGCGTGTTCGTGGAACAGGTCTGGGACAGCATGATCCCCGGCCTGCAAGCCAAGAAGTACGACGCCATCATCAGCTCCATGTCCATCACCGAAGACCGCCTCAAAGTGGTGGACTTCACCGACAAGTACTACAACACCCCCAGCAAGATCGTCGTCAAGAACGACATCAAGTTCACCGACCTGGCCTCCCTCAAGGGCAAGAAGATCGGCGTCTTGAAGGGCAGCACCCAAGAGAAGTACGCCAACGGCGAACTGAAGAAACTCGGCGTGGTCGTCACCCCCTATGAAGCCCAGGACCAGGTCTACCTGGACATCAAGGCCGGCCGCCTGGACGGCAC